>CADBPH010000307.1 GCA_902796455.1 uncultured Bacteroidia bacterium | reverse complement strand
TTCGCCACCAATTCCGGCTTTATCGTACCCAGCCAGACATCGCGTCCTTTCAAGGGATTCAAACGGGGCCGGACATGGAAAATGACCCGCAGGGACATAGAAATCCTGCAGAACCGCCTGCCGGAGGCCGCTATCGTGACCGGGCAGCTAAGCCGCTGGGGAATGAATGCCGTCCGCGGCGGACAGACTTATTCGGCAACGGCCAAAGGGGTTTACCCGGACTATGTGCACGTGGAGATGCCGAAACTCAAGTATGGCCGGTACATCAATGCCGTCGACCTGGAGCAGGAGCGGAAGGTCTGTGTGCTCGGGAAGCGGGTCTATGAGTCCCTGTTCCCGGAGGGCGGGGATCCGTGCGGCCAGTTGGTCCAGTTGCAGGACAGTTATTTCCGGGTCGTGGGGGTGGATTACGGGACCGGTGCGATCAGCATCAACGGGTCCTCGGACCGGGCTGTCGTGATGCCCGTCACGGTGATGCAGAAACTGTACAACCGCGGAGATGAAATCGACATGATCTGTATGACGGCGCGCAGCGGCGTGAAAATCAAAACGATCATGAATAAGGCCCGGGGGGTGCTCTCCCGCGAGCATGCCTTCGATCCGGAAGACAAGGTGGCGATGTTCGAGCTCAATGCGGAAGAGATGTTCGGGATTGTGGACAACCTGTTCCGGGGGCTGAACATCCTGATTTGGCTGATCGGTTTCGGGACTTTGCTGGCGGCGGCCATCGGGGTATCCAACATCATGATGGTGTCGGTCAAGGAGCGGACGACGGAAATCGGCATCCGCCGGGCCATCGGGGCGACCCCGAAAATGATCCTTTCCCAGATCATGTCCGAGAGTGTCATCCTGACGGTGGTGGCCGGAATGTTCGGCATCATGTTCTCCGTGATGGTCCTGTCCGCGACGGAGACCGTCGTGTCGGCCCAAAGCGGGACGGCCATCGGATTCCAGGTGAGCTTCGGCGCCGCTGTCCTGGCCCTGGGCATCCTGATGGTGCTGGGCCTGCTGGCCGGACTGGCGCCGGCCTACCGGGCGATGGCGATCCGGCCGGTCGATGCGATGCGCGATGAATGAGAAAAAACAGAATCGATAGATGGAAACGAAAAAAATCAAAAATTACGTCCTGGTGGCCCTGCTGGCCATCCTGTTCGTGGCGACGTTTGTCTTCCTTTACCGGAAATCCCGTCCGAAAGAAATTGTGTATGAGGAGCTTTCCGCTACTGTCAAGGACCTGGGCCGCTCCACGATTGTCACCGGCAAGATCGTGCCGCGGAACGAAGTGAACATCAAACCGCAGATCAGCGGGATTATTTCCGAGTTGTACAAACAGCCCGGGGAGCAGGTCGCGGCCGGAGAGGTCATTGCGAAAGTCAAGGTGATTCCCGAAATGAGTTCCCTCAGCTCCGCCCAGAGCCGGGTCCGCCTGTCCGAAATCAACCTGCGGCAGGCCAAGACGGATTATGACCGGGAAAAGGCGCTGTATGACAAGCAACTGGTCAGTTCGGAAGAGTTTGACAAGGTGCGCCAGGCGTACGAGCAGGCAAAGGAGGAGCATTCCGCCGCCCAGGACGCGCTGGAGGTGATCCGGGACGGGGTTTCCCGCAAGAATGCCTCCTCGAGTTCCACCCTGGTCCGTTCCACGGTGTCCGGCCTGATCCTGGACGTCCCGGTCAAGGTCGGGAATTCGGTCATTCTCAGCAATACGTTCAATGACGGTACGACCATCGCCTCGGTGGCGGACATGAAGGACCTCATTTTCGACGGGAACGTCGATGAGACCGAGGTCGGGAGGCTCCGGGAGGGCATGCCGGTCCGGATCACGATCGGCGCCCTGCAGGAGATGCAGTTCGATGCCTTGCTGGAATACATTTCTCCGAAGGCCGTTTCTTCGGGCGGGGCCAATCAGTTCGAGATCAAGGCGGCCGTGCAAGTCCCTGACAGCGTGGCGATCCGGTCCGGATACAGCGCCAATGCCGAGATTGTGCTGGAACGGGCGGAGGGTGTGCTGACCATCCCTGAGAGTGCGGTGGAATTCAGCGGGGATTCGTCCTTTGTCTATGTCCCTGCGGCGAACAAGACATACACCCGCAAACCGGTGAAGACCGGCATCAGCGACGGCGTGGATATTGAGATCCGGGAAGGCCTTTCCGAAGGCGACAAGGTCCGGGGCAACCAGAAATTCGAGTAGCCATGAAAAAGTGTCTGATCATCATCGGGGCCTTTCTACTGGCCCTGGGACCGGTCCGGGCGCAGGAGGGGCCGTGGAGTTTGCGGCAGTGCATCCGGCATGCCCTGGAGAACAACATTACGGTCCGTACGCAGGGGATCGAGGTCGACCAGCGTGAAATCGCCCTGGAAACGGCGCGCTCCGCACGGCTTCCGAGTCTGGGGGCCAGTGCTTCCGAGAATTTCTCATTCGGCCGCGGTCTGACAGAAGACAACACCTATGCGAATACCAATACCGGGAGCACCTCGTTCAGCCTGGGGAGTGAAGTCCCTGTATTCCAGGGATTCCAGATCAGGAACACCATCCGGCAGAACCAGTTGAACCTCGAAGCGGCGACGGCGGCCCTCGAGAAGGCCCGGGATGATATCCGGGTGGCGGTCGCGGGAGCGTATGTCCAGATTCTCTACACCGGGGAGATCGCCCAGGTGGCTGCCTCCCAGGTGACCATCGACTCCCTGCAGGTGGTTCGCCTGGAGGAAATGCTCCGTCAGGGGAAGGCATCCGTGGCGGAGGTCGCCCAGCAGCGGGCTGCCTTGTCACAGAGCCGGCTTGCCCTGACCCAGGCGCAGGCCAACCAGGCCCTGGCCGTGTTGGAACTGACGCAGTTGCTGGAACTTCCTTCGCCGGAAGGCTTTGCGGTATGCCGCCCGGATACGTCGGCGTTTGCGTTGTCGTTGCTGCCCTCACCGGAAGATGTCTTTGCGGAGGCCGTCGGGTTCCGACCGGCCATTCTGTCCGCTCTCAAACGCGTCGATGCCGCACAGGCCGGGATCGACCTGGCGAAAGGCGCTTTCCTGCCCTCCCTGTCCTTGAGCGGCGGGATCGGGACCAATTATTACAATACTTCCGGGCGGATCAATTCTTCCTTCATGAGCCAGATGAAGAATAATTTCAGCCAGTATCTGGGCCTGTCGCTGTCCGTTCCGATTTTCACGCGGTACAATACGCGGAACAATGTCCGGACCGCGCAGTTGGCCCTCAAGGCAGAGGAATTGCAGCTGGAAAACGCACGCAAGTCTTTGTACAAAGAGATCCAGCAGGCCTATTGCAATGCTTCTTCCGCCCAGTCCAAACTGCTCAGCTGCACCCAGGCCGTGGAGAGCGCCCGGACAGCCTTCGAGCTGGTGAGTGCCAAATACGAGAACGGAAAGGCGGGCATCACGGAATTCAACGAATCCCGCAATGGCTATATCAAGGCATGCTCCGATCTGGCGCAGGCCCGGTATGAAAATCTCTATATGTGCAAGTTGCTGGAATTCTACCGCGGGCGGGAATTGGATTTTTGAGATAGTATTACTAAATTTGACGATTGAGCAAAACACCATTGATTTTATCAAAACCTTTATATTATGATCACACCCTTGTTTTTAGGAAATATCGGCACTGGTGAAATCATCATCATTGCCCTGGTCGTCCTCCTGATCTTTGGAGGAAAGAAGATTCCCGAGTTGATGAAAGGCCTTGGGAAGGGCGTCCGCAACTTCAAGGACGGGCTGAATGACATCGAGAAGGATATCAATGCAGATATCAACGATGCCGAGAAGAACTCGAATTATCAGAAGTAACACTTAATACTCAACTTTTTATGAAAACAGAAATGTCCAGAAGATCGTTCCTCAAAGCAGGAACAGCGGCCGCTGTAGGCCTGTCCGTCGCTCCCGGCAATGTCATCGGAAAAGCTGCCGAAGCCCAGGCGAAAGCTCCGCTTGACAGGAAACTGAAGATTCTCGGTGTCGGTATCGGCGGCCGGGGTGCTTCCGACCTCAAAGCCATGGAGACCGAGGAAATCATCGGCCTGTGCGACGTGGACTGGAAGTATGCGGACCATATCTTCAAGCGTTATCCCAATGCGAAGAAGTACAATGACTACCGGGTCATGTTCAAGGAACTTCTTCCCGAGGCTGACGCAGTCATGATTGCAACGGCGGACCACACCCATGCGATTATCGCCGCAGAGGCAATTGCCGCCGGCAAGCATGTTTACTGCGAGAAGCCGCTGACCCGTACCGTATATGAGTCCCGTTTGCTCACCAAGCTGGCTGCCAAGTACAAAGTGGCGACCCAGATGGGTAACCAGGGTGCTTCCGGCGAGGGTGTCCGCCAGATCTGTGACTGGATTTGGAACGGTGAAATCGGTGAGATCGTCCGTGTGGATGCCTTCACGGACCGTCCGATCTGGCCCCAG
>CADBPH010000306.1 GCA_902796455.1 uncultured Bacteroidia bacterium | reverse complement strand
GGGTCCCCGGCCGGCTTCGTCCAGACCGGCCTCCAGCAGGCTCTCCGTATGTCTGGTTTTCAAATGGATTTCTTTTCCGGGCACAATCATGGAGTCCGGAATGTTTCCCGGACAGGGATGCAAGATACGAAATTACTTTGATTATTCTTGTCCGGCGTTCTTCAAAGCCGACCGCTGGTACGCGATGATATCATCCTTGGCAGCGAGCAGTTCCTCCTTCCCCGCGAGTTTTTCCTCCAGGGCGGCAATCTGTTTCCGGAGTTCTTCCAGCTGGGACTCGTATTCTTTCCGGAGGGTGACAACGCGCTCATTATAGGTCAGCCGGACTTCTGTGAGGTCCTGGAGTTCATCGGGGCCGAACGGCTCGTAGCCGAAAACCAGGCTTTCCGTCGTTGTCCCGAGTATCTGGGCTATCTGGGGAAGATGTGCGTTCAGTATCTGTGTGGATCCGCATTCGATGTTCCGGTATGCGTTGCGTTTCAGTCCGATCCTGTCCGCCATCTCTTCCTGGGAGATGGCAGCCTTTTTCCGCAGCCTGCTGATGTTCGCTTTGATTGTCGTGTCGTCCATTTCCGGGATAGCAGTTCTTCCGGAAACAAAAATACAGCGATGCCGGGTGGATTGCTGACATGTTTTTGTGTACTATGACCATAAAAACAGTGCAAATGAACCAAAAAACATCACAAGATTTAAAAAAAGACAACAAATTCAGTCCATTTTTCCTGTTTCCAGTCTACTTTTCCTTGTCCGGGAGGAGGAAGCCTGCGACCTTTGTCCCGGAATAAAAATGAAGAAATCATGGAAAACGAAAAAACCTGGCAGGCGTATGAATGGATCGTCCGGCTGCTGACAGAAGAGAAGATGTATTGGGCTCCGTCGCATTCGTTCCGGGGATTGTGCCGGCTGGCCGGCGCGCGGCCCGGTGCCGTGGATGCGGTCTTCCGGGCGGAACTGGGCATGAGCGGCCGGGCCTATATGGAGTGCCTGCGGGCGGCGGCATGGGGACGCGTTTGCGCCCTTTTCGGGGCGCCAGTGCCGGGTCAGGACCCCGGGAAATCATTTTAAAACGGCTTCTTATTGTTATTGCGTCAATAATTTATTAGTTTTGCACGGATATACCTTTTGGTTAAAAAAATATATTAGTAACACCACAATACATTATGAAATCTTATTCTACCAAAGACATCCGTAATGTGGTCCTCCTTGGCAACACGAGAGCCGGAAAGACCACGTTGGCGGAAGCCATGCTTTACGAGGGTAAAGTGATCGACAGGCGCGGCTCTGTTGAGGCAAAGACGACAGTTTCTGACAACACTGAGTTCGAGCAGACCAACCAGAAGTCCGTTTACGCAACTCCGCTTTATGCCGAATTCATGAACACGAAAATCAACTTCGTGGACGCTCCGGGTTCGGACGATTTCAGCGGCGGTGCCATCGCGGCTTTCAAGGTTTGCGAGAACAGTGTGCTGGTTGTCAATGCTCAGCAGGGCGTAGAAGTCGGAACGGAAATTTTTGCAAGGTATGCCAATCAGTACGGTGTTCCGATGATCGTCGCGGTCAACCATCTTGATGCGGAGAAGGCAGATTGGGACATGACCCTGAATTCTCTGAAGGAAACCTTTGGCGGTAAGATCATTCCGGTTCAGTTCCCGGTCAATGCCGGAACCGGTTTTGACGGCTTCGTGGATGTTCTTTCCATGAAATATTACAAGTTCAAGGACGAGAACGGAACCCGCGAGGAACTCGACATCCCCGCCCAGTATGCCGACCAGGCAGAAGAGCTTCGCCAGGCTTTGATGGAAAAGGCCGCCGAAGGGGATGATGCGCTCATGGAGAAATTCTTCGACACCCTCGAACTTTCCGCCGAAGAGATCGCTACCGGTCTGGCAGCCGGCCTGAAGAAGGGCGAGGCGATGCCGGTCTTCTGCGTTTCTGCGAAGAAGGACATCGGCGTGAAGAAACTCATGGAATTCATTATCAACGCGGGTGTTTCCCCGGTCGGAACAGTCCAGGAAACGGTTGAAGGCGGCCAGATCGAGTGCAAGCCCGAGGGCCCTGTCAGCCTCTTCATCTTCAAGACCAGCGTCGAGCAGCACCTGGGTGAGGTTTCTTACTTCAAGGTGATGAGCGGTGTCCTGAATGAGGGTGCCGATTTGACGAATCCCGAAACAGGGAACGGCGAGCGCCTCAGCGCGATCTATGCCGTTGCTGGTTCCAAGAAGGAGAAGGTCGCGTCCATCAGCGCCGGTGACATCGGCTGCGTCATGAAGCTCAAAGCCGGCAAGACCGACGTCACGCTGGCTGAATCCGGCGTGGATGCCATCACGCACATGGTGTTCCCGGATGCCAAGTATCGTTGCGCCGTCAAGGCAACCGATAAGAATGACGAGGCGAAAGTCGGTGATGCGCTCAACAAGATCGCAGCCCAGGATCCGACCATCAACGTCGAATATTCCAAGGAACTGCGCCAGACGATTCTCAGCGGCCAGGGCGAACAGCATATCAACCTGGTGAAGTGGAGAATCAACAACGAGTTCAAGCTCAATATCGAACTCTTTGCTCCGAAGGTGCCTTACCGGGAGACCATTACGAAGGTCGCTACGGCGCGTTACCGTCACAAGAAGCAGTCCGGCGGTGCCGGTCAGTTCGGTGAGGTCGCCATCCTGATCTGCCCGATCGTCGAAGGCGTAGAATTCACGAACAAGTTCAAGATTGACGGCAAGGATACGGAACTCAAGGTCAAGAACCGCCAGGAATTCGAACTGGAATGGGGCGGCAAACTCGAGTACGTCAACTGCGTCGTCGGTGGTGCGATCGATGAGAGCTTCATGCCGGCTATCCTCAAGGGTATCAACGACAAGATGGCGGAAGGCCCGCTTACCGGATCCTATGCCCGTGATATCCGCGTGTATGTCTACGACGGTAAGATGCACCCGGTCGACTCCAAGGAAATCGCCTTCATCCTCGCAGCCCGCAACGCTTTCAAGGAGGCATTCCGCAATGCCGGTCCGAAGATCATGGAACCGATCTACAATGTGGACATCCTGACTCCTTCAGAGTATGTCGGCCCGTGTATGTCCGACCTGAACGGCCGTCGCGGCATGATCATGAACCAGGATATGGACGGGAACTTCACGGTTCTTCACGCCCGCGTTCCGCTTGCCGAGCTTTACCGGTATTCCCCTGTTCTGAGCTCGCTGACCGGCGGTAGCGCTACGTTCACGATGAAGTTCGCGGAGTACCAGCCTGTTCCGGCTGATGTCCAGAGCAAGCTGCTGGCAGAATACGCTGCCCAGGAGTCTGACGAAGACTAGTACTTCCCTCAATAAGCAAGCGGCTGACCAAAGATTTTTGGCCAGCCGCTTCCATTTTGGGGATGAGGCAGCAGGGAGTGTGCTCGCTCAATCAGAGATTGTCGGGGACCCCGTTTCCGCCACCCGTCTTCCGTCCGGGGGCCGGTTTCTATTGACCAGGGCCATTGTCTTCCGTCCCGGGGGCCTGCGTCCTGTGACATTCCGGTTATCCGTCGCTCTGCCTCTGCCCTCCGTCCAGGGGGGCTTTTGAGCATCCCCCGCGCCTTCCCGTCCTCCGTCCGGGGGCC
>CADBPH010000305.1 GCA_902796455.1 uncultured Bacteroidia bacterium | reverse complement strand
TCAACCCCGCCCATTCCGTGTTTCTGTAAGTCACGTATCAGCGACTGTATACGAACTGAGCAGCCCACTCTCACACGACCGTTTTCAATATAGTGAATTCCCTTGTCCAACGACATAAGGTTAATGAGCGGAGTTTTCACATGCTCTGCAAAAATAATGTTGCTTCCGCCAGAGAACACGGCATATGATTGTCCTTTCTGTTTGAACTCATTAATTAAATCTGTCAACTCCTGTCGATTCTCTGGGGAATAAACCACATCAGCCACAGAGTGCAAGCGCATCGTATTGTATGGATACAAATCGCAGTCTTTTAGAATAATCATCGGTAATACATAGTCAAGCCTCCCAAACCCCTATTTCGCGGCAATTGCGAGATTTGAGTTGTGGCGGGCATATTGGTTTACATTCTCAAATATCACATTCTCGAGGCGGCCGACCAGCGCCTTCAACCAGGAGACAAAAGAAGATAAGGCATTTTTGTTCATCCAATGCCTCATGTTGTAGGCAGCAGCGGCCATCAGCGTATTGATGACCTACCCCCGGATACCCTTCAAGAAGTTCCGTATCATCCGGTGGTCTGATTTCAGATGGCCGATGGCCGGCTCGATTCCCGCACGTTTGCAGAACTTCTTCCTGAGCTTCCGCTTTTCGTAGTAGTTCTGCTTCGGGGAACCGGATGTCAGGATCGAGATCTCTGTTCTGCATACCACTGCATAAGGTAAGTCAATCAGATGGAACATACTCATAGCTATACTACTTCAGGAGTTTTCCCAGCAAAGAAACGAATTGCAGGACGCTTTCTTTTCCCGAGACCGGGATGTTGATGGATGCCTGCCCCGTGGCGGGGTCTTCCTTCACGAGGGTGTCCACCAGCCGGCGGGTCGCTTCCGGTTCTTTCAGCGTCTGCAGCAGATTCCCAAGGAACGAAACGCCCTGGCCTATCAAGGCGTCGGCCGTCAATGCCGAATCCTCCCCTGACGTGCGCGCGGCGGACACTTCCTCCTCCAGGGTTTCCTCCTCCGGGATCGGTTCCGGCATGGCATCCGGCATCCGACTTTCCGCCTCCGCATCCTCCTGCACCTTTTGCTGAAGCGGCGCGACAAGCGATTCCTTATCCAGGCCGAGATCCGTAACCAGCGTTTCCAGTTTATTGTTGTTCAGGAATACTTCGTCATCTCCGCCGTTCAACACGCCGTCAAAGAGATCCGTCTTGAACTTCAGCTTCAGAAGCATCCGTTCCTCGATGGTCCCGATTGCCACCAGATTGATTACCTGAATCCTTTGCCGCTGGCCGATGCGGTAAATCCGGCCGATCCGCTGCTCCAGTACCGCCGGGTTCCACGGCAGGTCCAGGTTGATCACATACGATGCAGCCTGTAAATTTAGTCCCGTCGCCCCCGCATCCGTCGAGAGGAACACCCGCACCTGCGGGTTGTCCGTGAAACGGTCGATCAGGTCCTTTCGCTTGCCGGAAGGGACCCCGCCGTGCAGATTGGAGTAGGCGATGCCGCGCGCGTCCAACTCCGCGGCGATCAGGCGCGTCATCCGCTCCCATCCGCTGAATATCACCACTTTGTCGTGACCGGACGCGAAGATGCTCTCGAGGATGTTCATCGTTTCCTCCACCTTCGTGTCGTGGCGCGTCTGCTGGTCCAGAATAAAGGTGCTGTCGCACACCATCCGCATCATGGACAGCCCGGTCAGCAAACGCCGGCGGTCCGTTTCGCTCAAATAACGCGTGGTCTGCCATTTGTGGACGATGCGGGCCACCATGTCGGCATATTCCGCATGGATTCCCGCCTGCTCTTCCGTCATCGGGACAAAGAGATTCTTATCCATGCGGCCGGGGAGCTTGATCGCGACGTCCGCTTTGCGGCGACGCAGCAGAACCGGCTCCAACTGCTTTCCGATGGCATTCAGGCCTTTGTAGCCGATGACCTTTCCGGACGGGCTCATTTCGATGTGCTCATGGCGGAACAGATAGTAAGGCCCCAGATGGAACTGGTCCACCAGCTGGACAAT
>CADBPH010000304.1 GCA_902796455.1 uncultured Bacteroidia bacterium | reverse complement strand
TTCGCGGAAGCGGCTTCACGGGTGACCACGCCGACGGACGAGAGCACCTTCGGCTACTCTGCCAAACAGGCGCTCCAGTGGCTCCGCTGCCGGACCACGCCGTATGATATTCCCGGCCTGGGTACGAACGGCGATCCTTACCTTGAGGAATGCGCGGCGGATGGCGGCGACAAGTTCTATGAACTCGTTAAGAACGAGTGGCATGTAGAAACCTGTTTCGAGGGTCTCGAATTCTACAATACCCGCCGCTGGGCTACCGATGTCAGCGAGATCAACGTGCCTATCGAACGCGTGGTCATCAGCGACGGTACTTATAGCCGTGAGACGGTTACTACCCTGAATTATCCTTCGCTTTGGATACCGCTGCCGTACATGGATGTACGCCGTTGCCCGAATCTTCTTCAGAACAAAGGGTATGAGAGCTGGAAATAATGCTAAATTTGAAGTGCAATGAAAAATAAGATACTTTTCTTCTTCTCGCTTTTTCTCATCGCCGGGTGCTATCCGGATTATGTCCAGGATTTTGATGACGGCGCCGGGGTCTACACCGCGTATCAGTATGACCTCAGGACCTTCGTTCTCGGGGAGTCCGAGTCCTTTGACTTTACGGTCGCGCTGGGAGGCATCATCAACAATTCCCAGGATCGCTCCGTCAAAGTGGAAATAGACAATTCCCTGCTGACGGCCGATCTCTCCACCCTGGTTCCCGACAAGGAATATGCTTCCTTCACGGCCATCAATGCCCTTCTGGGCAGCGGTGGATTCGGTGCCGTCTGCCAAAGCTATGTCACCAGCGAAGTGGCGGCCTCCAAAATCAAAGCGCTGACACCGCTCCCCGAGAGCTATTATTCTGTCTCCGGCCTGGACGGTATGACCATCAAGGCTGGGCGCCATACGGCATCCGCGACCTTGAAAGCCACGGACTTCATCAAGGAGGATCCGAATGTCTTTGCCCCCTATTATGCCGTCGCATTCCGTATCCTGTCTGCAGAGGACGCGGTGACGATTCCCACGCGGGATTTTGAAATCATCGTCGTCAAGTGCGAACACATGCTCTACGGGCAGTGGGCGCACGAAGGCTCGACAAAGACGCTGGACGGAAGCGGCAGCGGGGAAACGGAGACCTACGAATTCTCGGAATCCGACGACCATGTGTATACGCTTTCGACACAGGATGCCAATTCCTTGATGACCGACAAGATCGGCAATACCAAAGGGAGGTTGCTCCTGACGGTCAATGCAGATAACACGGTCACGGTTTCCTCTCCCGATGTCACCGTCGAACCCATCGAAGGGGAATCCAGCTATTTTAATGGGGCGCGGCTCCTGCAGGACCGTAAGATCCATCTTAACTACAAGTATACCCAGAACGGGACCCAATATGAAGTCCGGGATGTCCTCTCTTTCCGGAGCCGGACCCGTGACGGTGTCATAGAGTATCAGGATGAAAATCCGGAGAATTACAAATAATTCGCAAGATCATGAAACTGAAACAGATCATACATACGTTATCCTTCGTCGTCCTTTCGCTCGGCCTGGCTTCCTGCACGGAGAAAGCGGTCAATAACCATGACGAACTGCGCGTGGACAAGGTCCTCACGGTGAACGCGGCGGAGAAGATCGACGTTCCCTGGCAAGGGGATACCCTGTCGATCCCTTTCCATGCCAACTGCTATTGGGGAGTCGACCTGCTGGCCTGGAGCATGAATAAAGGCGAGAACGGGGAGTCGTTATACAATGTCGCTCCTGCCAAATGGATGAGCACACCGGCCCAGTATGGAATGGGAGACGCGACCGTAGACGTCCGGATCAAACCCAACGACCGCTCTGCCAATACCCGTGAAGGATACATCAAGGTCTTTACGGGAGACGAGAACCTCTATTACCTCATCAAGGTCCTCCAAGCCGGAAATCCGGATTATGTGGGGCCGGAAAGGGAACCGATGGACCTTTACTTCGATTTCACAGTGAACACCATGAACTGGCCGACGACGTCCCGGTCCTCCGGAGAATATGTTTATCCGCTGCAGGGTGTCGACTACAGTTTCCTCCTCTCCCAGTGTAATATTGGCCAATACCTTGTCGTCTACAACACGGGGGCGTCCCTGGGACTTCCCGCCATCGACGGTTACAAGCTTACGAAGGTTACGGCATTGATATCGAGCAACAACAAAAGCGTCCGCCATGCCCTCATTTCGGCAGACCCTGCCGGAACGGAGGTCGTGAGTCCGGATCAGACCTGGCCGGCGCAACCCAGCGTCGAGATGGTCTACGACCTGGAAGGCGCACAGTATAATACCCGTTACTACCTATATTGCGTATCCGGAGGCCTTCCGACGGCGGGCCTTACGCTGCACTACGAGCCGTAGAAACTATGAAAAAAGCATGAAACGTTTCATCCTTCTTCTCCTTGCCTCCGTGGTGACGCTCACCGCGGAGGCGGAGGAGTATACAACCCGCATTGAACCGCTGGACGGAGAGCGATGGTGGGGCGCCGTCGTGGAAAAAGGACACCTGCAGCCTTATCTGGATTTTGATTCCGGCCGCCGGGAGGGTGGCCCCTATGACCTTGGGGTTCAGGGATCCTGTGGGTTTACTGCACCGTTGCTGCTGTCCAGTAAGGGGCGGTATGTCTGGAGTGACCGGCCTTTTGCCTTTTCTTTTAAGGACGGGGTGCTGTCCATCGTTTCCAAGTACGGGAAAGTGGAACCTGTCGTAGCGGGGAAGACCCTTCGGGATGCCTACCTTTCAGCGTGCCGGGCGCATTTCCCCTTCGATGGACGCGAGCCGGCCGAGTTGATGTTTACCAAGCCGCAGTTCAATAATTGGATCGAGACGGTCGTGCTGGGCATCAATCAAGAGAATGCGGAAAAATTCGTGGATGCCCTCCATGAAAGCGGCTTCCCCTGCGGTGTGGTAATGATCGACGGAGGCTGGCAGCGCTATCATGGATGCCGCGATTTCAATCCCGATACATTTCCGGATCCCGTCCGGCTTTTTGATAAAATCCACGACTATGGCTACAAGGGCGTACTCTGGTGTTC
>CADBPH010000303.1 GCA_902796455.1 uncultured Bacteroidia bacterium | reverse complement strand
TCTTCCGTCTGCGGCCCAAGCAGTTCGTTGATTTCGGTCATGCCGAATCCTTCCGGCGACATCAGCTTCTGGCTCCAGTGCGCAATCGCCCGGTAAAAGACAAGCGGGTCCTCATCTTTCACAAACAACGCGGAAGCCGGCTCGAAATCCAGCACATTCTTCCGGAGCAGGTGAATCTCCGATTCCATGATGTAGGGCGGATTGCTCAGGACCAGGTCGAATTGGTCGAAATCCAGGGCTGGTGCTTCCTGAAGGACATCCGCCCGGATAAACTTCGGGGCTTCCGCTCCGGCTTCCCGCAATTCGGCAGAGAACTCCTGGCTCCTTGCCACGCCCAGCGCTTCTTCAGAGATATCCGTCGCTACGACCCGGGCTCCCGGAACGGAAAGGGCCATTTTCCAGGCAATGCACCCGGATCCGGTGCACAGGTCGAGGATGCGGACGGGCTCCGCTTTTTTTCCATAGGGAATCCGCATGCGGTAGATCCGGCTGCCGAGCGTGATGGCTTTCCGGCACAGCAACTCCGTTTCCGGCCTGGGAATCAATACATTGTCATTCACTTTGAACGACAAGCCGCAGAACTCGGCGCGACCGGTGACATACTGGATCGGCTCCCCTCGTTTCAGGCGGTCCATCCCCTCTTCCAACAACCCGATCTTCGAAGCCGGAATCACGAATGCCGGTTCCACAAGGTGGGTATAACTCTTCGTCCCGATCAAGAACTCGCACAGAATCAACACAATCGAGCGAGCCTCAGCCGTAGGGTATATCGACTCCAGGGCCGCCACACCGTTTTTGATGAAGTCGACCAGCAGTACTTTCTTGTCCGTTGCCATACGGTCAGATGCTGTTTTCAATGATTCCGTTGAGGAATTCGCGCATGTCCATCCCGGCTGTCCGGACCATCTTCGGTACCAGCGAAGCACTGGTCATCCCAGGGATGTTGTTGACTTCCAGGAAGTACAAGCCGTCTTCCGCTGCGATATAGTCCATCCGGACCACCCCGCGGCAACCCAGGCGGGCATACAGCTTTTTCGTGGTCTCCTGGACGCAGACGCGCAGGTCATCGGGAATTTCCGCGGGGCAGACTTCCTGGCTGCGGCCATTGTATTTCGCATCGTAGTCGAAATATTCATTCTCCGTAATGATCTCGATGACAGGCAATGCCTGGATGCCCTCCGCACCCCGGTAAGCGGCACAGGTCAGTTCCCGGCCTTTGATCTCCTTTTCCACCAGGACGGTCGGTCCTTCGGAGAAGGCATACCGGATGGCTGCAGGCATGTCCTCGGCCCGGACGACCTTGGTAATTCCGAAACTGGACCCGCCGTCCGTCGGCTTGACAAACAGCGGCAGTCCCAACTTCGAGACCGTCTCGCGGCAGAAGGTATCCACGTCATCCCCTTTCCGGATAAACGCGTCCGGTGCCATGCGGACCCCTTCCACATCCCGCAGGTAGCACTTGCAGGAATATTTGTCGAAAGACAGGGCCGTCACGAAGGACGATCCCGTACTGAACGGGATGCCGAGCATCTCGAGATAGCCCTGCATCAACCCGTTTTCCCCGGGTGTCCCGTGCTGCATGATATAGACGAAATCAAAATGGATTTTCTCCCCGTACACATTGACAGAGAAGTCATTCTTGTCGATTTCGGGACGGGCCCCTTCCGGGAAAGTCACCCGCATGGAATCCTTCTTCCGGAAGGCCACCAGCGACCATTTTCCGAAACGGGCGAAAATCTCATATACATCGTACCGGGATTCATCCATCCGGGAAGCGGTGTATTCTCCACTGCGGCAGGAAACTTCCCACTCGGAAGAATCGCTGCCATAAATTACCGCAATAGTATTGTACTTGGACATGATCCTATGTTTAATTCTTAATCAAAATACGACTCCTCCTCGGTGCCGGATGCCGCAACGGACTGGGGCGGGACTTCGCCGCCGCAGCCGTCACCATAATCGACCGGCGCGACAAACGAATCGGCGGAGGAAATCCCCAGCGTACCGTCCGCAAGCACTTTCTTGTAGAAGAGCGCCCAGATCGGCAGGGCCATGTTGGCCCCCTGACCCAGGGCAGTGGACTGGAAGCGGACCTGACGGTCCTCTGCGCCGCACCAGACCCCGGCTGTCAGATACGGGGAATACGCGATGAACCAACCGTCTGAGTTGTCGTTGGTCGTACCGGTCTTACCCCCGATCTCACCCCGGATCTGGTATTTTCCGCGAAGGCGGCCGCCGGTCCCTCCGTCTATGACGGACCGCATCATGTTCACCATGGTGTAGGCCGTCTGGTCGCTGATCGCTTCCCGCTTCCGGGACGTGAATTCGCTGAGCACATTCCCCTGGTTGTCTTCAATCCGCGTCACAAAAATCGGCGACGTGTAAACACCCTTGGACGGGAACGTATTGTATGCCGAGACCATTTCGAACAAAGAGAGGTCACAGGAGCCCACGCAAATGGACGGCACCTCCTCCACATGGCTCGTAATCCCCATCTTGTGCATCATCTGCACCATGGCGGCCGGGCCGAACTGCTTCATCAGGTAAGCCGAGATGTTGTTCGAACTGTTCGTCAGGCCCCAGCGGAGCGTCACCGTCTTTCCGATGGAAGAAGAATTGTCCGTACTCTTGGGCGTCCAGGAATTGTTGCCGCTGATGATGGTCTGCGGGACATTGACCACCTCGTCGCACGGGGTCATCCCCTCCTGCATGGCCAGGGTATACAGGAAAGGCTTGGCCGTTGAACCGACCTGCCGTTTGCCCTGGCGGACATTGTCATATTTGAAATACCGGTAATCGGGGCCGCCGACATAGGCCTTGATGTGTCCCGTCGAAGGCTCGATGGCCATGAACGCCGCCCGCAGGATGGACTTGTAATAGCGGATGGAATCATCCGGGGTCAGGGTCGTATCCACATACCCTTTCTGGTTCCAGGCAAAGACCCGCATCTTGGCCGGGACGGAAAAACTCTTGAGAATCTCCGCATCGCTCTTCCCGGCTTTCTTGCCCATCCGGTAGCGGTCGCTCCAGCGGCGGGCCTGCTTCATCACCCGGTCAATGGTCGCCTGATCCACGTCATTGGAGAACGGGCGGTTCTTCTTGTATTGCAAATCGCGGTAGAAGCTCTTCTGCAAATCCTTGGAAAGGTGCTCTGCGACAGCTTCTTCCGCATAGCGCTGCATCTTGTAGTTGATCGTCGTATAGATCCGGAGTCCGTCGCGGTCCAGGTCATACGCTTCGCCGTTGGCCTTCTTGTTCTTGAGCAGCCACCCGTACAGCTGGTCATCCGCCCACAGCAGCGAATCGGCCGAATACTCTTCCCGCGCCGCATAGTCGGAACGCTTGGGCTTGCCGAGGCTCATGTATTTGCGGAGCATGTCGCGGAAATACGGCGCACGGCCGGCCGTATGGTCCTGCACCTGGTAGGAAAGCGTAATCGGAATCGCGCAGATCGAATCCCGCTGGGCCTTGGTGATGTATCCGGATTTCTCCATCTTACCGATGACGAAATTCCTGCGTGTCAGGGCTTTGTCCGGATTGAGCGCCGGATTGTAACGGGTCGGTTTATTGACCATCCCCACCAGCGTGGCGCTCTCTTCGATCGTCAGATCCTTGGGATCCTTGGCAAAGAACGTCTGCGAAGCCGCCTTGACCCCGTACGCGCTGCTGCCGAAGAAGACCGCATTCAGGTACATGTCGACAATCTCTTCCTTGGTATAGTCCCGCTCCAACTTGACCGCCGTAATCCACTCTTTCAGCTTGATCCAGACCATCTTGACCGTAGACATGCCGGGAATCCGGCTGGAAACGTCGGCCCGGGGATACAGGGTCTTGGCCAGCTGCTGGGTGATGGTCGACCCGCCGCCCTGGCTGGAATCCCGCATGAGGATTGTCTTGAAAAAGACACGGCCGAGACTCTTCAGGTCGATCCCGGAATGTTTGTAGAACCGCTGGTCCTCCGTCGCGACCGCTGCCTGTACCAGATAAGGGGACAATTCGTCGTAGCTCACGAAGGAGCGGTTTTCAATATGGAAGGTAGCGAGGACTTCACCGTCCTGCGCGATCACCTGGGTGGCAAGATTGCTTTCCGGGTTCTCCAATTCCGCAAAAGAGGGGATGTCCGCAAAGGCCCACACCAGCAACAGCAGCGCGGCAACCAGCAGGACAGGAATGCACAAAATAACCCAGAACCACTTGATTATCTTTTTCTTAACAGCTTCGTTCATGCAACATCATTCTTCGTTTAACACGATTCGGATTCTATTGAATCCGACGCTCTAACAAAACACAAAAATAGCGATAAAATTTGGAAATATCCCTTGTTTGTCGCTTACTTTGCATTCACGTAACAAAAAACATGCAGTATGGAGGGGAATCTTGTTATCGTCGAATCGCCGACCAAAGCCAACACCATCCGGAGATTTCTGGGAGAAAACTACACGGTGATGTCCAGCAGGGGTCATATCAGGGATCTGCAGGAAAAGAAATTAAGCATTGATATCGAACACGGGTTCATGCCCGAATATGTTGTACCGGCCGAAAAGAAAAAACTGGTCGCGGAATTGAAGAAACTGGCGGCGAATGCCCAGACCGTCTGGCTCGCCTCCGATGAAGACCGCGAGGGAGAAGCCATTTCCTGGCACTTGTACGAAACGCTTGAATTGCAGGAAGACAAAACGAAACGGATTGTTTTCCATGAAATTACAAAGAATGCCATCTTGGAAGCGATCGAGCACCCCCGGCAGATTGACATGCACCTGGTGGAGGCACAGCAAGCCCGCCGTGTCCTGGACCGGCTCGTCGGCTTCGAACTGTCGCCGGTCCTGTGGCGCAAAATCCAGCCGAGACTGTCGGCCGGACGGGTCCAGAGTGTCGCCCTGCGCCTGATTGTCGACCGGGAACGCGAAATCCTTTCCTTCAACCGTGAACCGTATTACCGGATCGACGCCGTTTTCCATCCGGAAGGAACGCCGGCTGCTACGAAAGTGAAAGCGACGCTCGACCACCGGTTCCCGTCTCTGGAGGAAGCCCGTAAATTCCTGGAAGACAGCATCGGCGCAAGATTTACCATCCAGTCCGTCGAGAAAAAGGAAGGTACCCGCACGCCGGCTGCTCCTTTCACGACTTCCACTCTCCAACAGGAGGCGGCCCGCAAGTTCCACTTCCCGGTCGGAACGACCATGCGGCTGGCCCAGCAACTGTACGAACGCGGTCTGATTACGTATATGCGTACGGACTCGACCACCCTGTCGAGCCTGGCCATCAATACCGCCAAACAGTTCATCCAGGATAACTTCGGCCCCAAATACAGCAAGGTGCGCCAGTACAAGACCCACGTCCGCGGCGCCCAGGAAGCCCACGAAGCCATCCGGCCGACTTTCATCTCCAATACCGACATCGAAGGCACGCCGCAGGAAAAGAAACTGTACAGCCTGATCTGGAAACGCACCGTCGCTTCGCAGATGGCCGACGCCCGCCTGATGCGCACGCAGCTGGGAATCCAGTCCGACCGGCGCAGCGAGCAGTTCTCCGTCCAAGCCCAGGAGGTGCTTTTCGACGGCTTCCTGAAGGTGTATCTGGAAGGAACGGATGATGCTGAGACTGAAGAAGGTGAGGTCATCCTTCCGGAGCTGAAGACGGGCACCCTCATGCAGGCGGAACGCATTACCGGAGAGTGCAAGTTCACGGCCCCGCCCGCCCGCTACACGGACGGAACGCTGGTCAAGAAACTGGAAGAACTGGAAATCGGGCGGCCGTCCACCTGGGCAACTGTCGTGGACACCCTCTCGAAAGGACGCGGCTATGTCACCATCGGGGACAAGGAAGGACAGAAAGTCCCTGTCGTCAACCTCACCCTGAAAGGGAACAAGGTGGAAGAATCGGCGAAAACGGAAGTGATCGGCGCCGAAAAACGCCGGCTGCTCCCGCAGGAAATCGGCATGATCGTCACCGATTACCTTGTCCAGAATTTCGACGGGATCATGGACTATGATTTTACGGCCACCGTCGAGAAAGACTTCGATGAAATCGCTGACGGACAGAAGGTTTGGAACAATGTGATCGAATCCTTCTACGCGCCTTTCCACCAGAAAGTGGAAGAGGTCCTGGCCGACCGGCAGTACAACCACGTCAGCCGCGAACTGGGAACCGATCCCTCCGACGGGTTGCCTGTCGTTGCAAAGTTCGGACAGTGGGGGCCGTACATCCAGAAAGGCGAAGGAGAAAACCGGCAGTATGCGCACCTGGCGCCGGGTCAGCTGATCGAAAGCATCACTTTGGAAGAAGCCCTGCAATTGTTCCGCCTCCCGCGTACGGTCGGGCAGTGGGAAGGGAATGACATTGTCGCCACGAAAGGCCGGTTCGGCCCGTATCTCAAATTCGGAGACAAAAACATCTCCCTGCCCCGGGGGACCGACCCGATGAAGGTCACGCTGGAGGACTGCATCCAAATCATCCAAGCCGCGCAGAACAAGCCTGCCGGCAATGAGATTATCGCTGAATTCCAAGACATTGACGTGCAGGTCATCAACGGACGATATGGTCCGTACATCAAGCACGCCGGCTCCAATTTCCGGATTCCGAGAGGGACGGATGCCGCGGCATTGACAGCGGAAAAATGCCAGGAAATCATCGCGGGAGGTGCACCTACCCGACGCTACGTTCCACGCCGCCGCAAATAAGGCCCCTGCCAAATTTTAGGCGCCGGTTCACCGAAGAACCGGCGTTTTTTCATCCCTTTTTCTACCGATTCGTTATTTTTTTGATAAAATTTGGATAAATCTGAAAAAATATAAGTAAGTTTGCAATCGTCAAACTTATAATTTGAAAGAAGATGGCAACTTATCACATTGACCAGACAGACCAGAAGATCCTTTCTTTCCTGGTGAAGAACGCCAGGATGCCGTTCCTTGAGATCGCCCGGGAATGCGGTGTGTCCGGTGCAGCCATTCACCAGAGAGTCAAGAGACTGGAAGCCAACGGTGTCATCACCGGTTCCCGGCTTCTTGTCAAGCCGCAAGCCCTCGGCCTGAACATCTGCGCCTTCATCAGCATTTCCCTTTCCGAAGCCAACAAGTACAATGAAGTCGTAGATTCCCTGAAGCAGATTCCGGAAGTCGTTGAATGCCACTTTGTTACAGGAAAATACGCCCTCCTCGTCAAGATTTATTGCTTCGATAACGACCACCTGATGGAGGTCCTCCTGAATACGGTGCAGAAGATTCCGTACATCCAGGCGACCGATACCATGATCGCCCTGGACGAGGCGATTGACCGGCAGGTTTGGGTCAAGGATTATAAGAATACCAGTTTCTCCCAGGCTTCCAAGAAGACCCGCGAAAAATAATTATCGGTAACGGAGCAGCGCCTGGGCAAGCCGCAGGTCCTCCGGCGTCGTGATTTTGATATTCAGCCTCTCTCCTTCGACAAAGGAGAGAGGTATTCCGTTTCGCTCCGCCACGGAGGCATCGTCCGTAAAGGCCGTATCGTACGCCTGGTTATAGGCCGCCTTGATCTCTTCAGAAAGGAAAAACTGCGGTGTCTGCGCCCCGAAAATCCGGCTGCGGTCCGCCTGTTCCCCCGGGACGGCTTCCAGACGGGATCCGCCTTCTCCGGTGGTCCTTTCCAGTACCTTCAGGGTATCCGTCATGGGAACAACCGGAATCAGGGCCCGGCACGACTCCATCTGCCCGCGCATGCGGACGATCAGCTCTTCGCTCAGCAGCGGACGGACGCCGTCATGAATGGCCACCAGGACCCCGTCCGGGACCTTTGCCAGGGCAGCCCGCACCGAATGGAAGCGCGTAATCCCGCCGGGGACAAGGATCTGCGGATGAACGAAATCCGCTTCCAGGCAATAGGATTTCCAGTAGGGAATGAATGCGGCGGGAAGGACGGTTACAACGTGCACATCCGGGCATGCCCCGATGAATTTCTCCAGGGTCCGGCGCAGGATGGGAATCCCTTCCAGCGGGAGGAATTGCTTGGGAAGTCCGCCCCCCATCCGGGTGCCGCTTCCGGCCGCCATGGCGATAAGAAAAAACCTTCTGACCATAAATAAGAAGAGAATACCACCGCAAATTTAAGAATCTTTTTGTACCTTTACCAAAATTATACTTACTATGGCATTTTCGTTCTTCACTCAAGAACTTGCAATGGATCTGGGAACGGCCAACACGGTCATTTTCCAGAACGACCAGATTGTTCTTGATGAGCCCAGCATAGTCGCCATCGACAACAATACCGGTAAATGTATCGCCTTGGGAAAGAAGGCGAAACTGATGCATGAACGGGTCAATCCCGGCATCAAGACCATCCGCCCCCTGCGGGACGGAGTCATTGCCAATTTCGAGGCGGCGGAGATGATGATCAAAGGGTTCATCAAGCAGGTCAACAGCAAGCACCGTTCTTTATTCACCCCCAATATCCGGATCGTGGTCGGCATCCCTTCCGGCAGTACCGAAGTGGAAATCCGTGCCGTACGTGACTCTTCCGAGCACGCCGGCGGCCGGGATGTCTACCTGATTTTCGAACCGATGGCCGCCGCCCTCGGTATCGGCCTGGATGTCGAAGCGCCGAAGGGAAACATGGTGGTCGACATCGGAGGCGGAACGACGGAGATCGCGGTCATTTCCCTCGGCGGTATCGTCGAGCAGGACAGCATCCGGACGGCAGGTGACGTGTTTACCAGCGACATCCAGAATTACCTCAAGCAGCAGCACAACATCAAGGTCGGTGAAATCACCGCCGAGAAAATCAAGATTGCTGTCGGCGCCGTCATCCCGGAACTGGACGAGGAACCCGAACCGTTCATCGTCCGCGGCCCGAACCTGATGACCGCCCACCCGGTCGACGCGACCATCACCTATCAGGAAATCGCCCACTGCCTGGACAAATCCGTGGCCAGGATTGAATCTTCCATCCTCCACGTGCTGGAGCAGACTCCGCCGGAATTGTACTCCGACATTGTCGAAAACGGAATTTTCCTCTCCGGCGGCGGCGCCCTGCTGCGCGGCCTGGCCCAGCGTTTCACGGAAAAGGTGAACATCCCCTTCCATGTAGCAGAGGATCCGCTCCACGCCGTGGCCCGGGGAACCTGCATTGCCCTGAAGAACGCCGCAAACTATTCTTTCCTGATGCGGTAGGATGCCCGGCAAGCGCAGCATAATCAAGACCCTCATCAATGCAGCAATCTTCATCGCAATGGAGATTGCTGCTCTGAATTTGCTCTCCCGCTCCAACGAAGTCCAGCACTTCTTCCTGGCCAAGGGGGCACATGCCTTCATGGCCCGCGTCTGGGGCGGAACCGAATCCATCAAGCATTATTTTTCCCTGAACCGGGAAAATGAAAGGCTGGCAGACGAGAATTTCGCCCTGCGGCAGATGCTCCTGCAGTACCGCCACGAAGACGAAATCGACCTGCTGGATTCCCTGGCAGGCGGAATCGGCCAGGTTTCGACGGTCGGAAACTTCCGCTACATGCGTGGGTCCATCGTGAAAGTCAGCCGGAACAAACAGCACAATTACCTCATCATCGGACAGGGATCCGAAGACGGGGTGACACCCAACAGCGGCATCATTACCAACCATGGCGTGGTCGGAATTGTCGAATCGATCGGGAAACATTACTCCTATGCGGTCTCCTTCATGAACACCGACTTCAATGTCAGTGCCCGTCTCGGCCGCGAAGGGGCGGTCGGCCCGCTGGTCTGGGACGGGAAATCCTCCGGCGGCGCTCTGCTCAAGGAAATTCCGCTCCAGTACCGCTTCCAACCGGGCGACACCGTCTACACAAGCGGCTACTCCTCTATTTTCCCGGCGGATATCCCCATCGGGACAACGGGAGAGTCCCGGGTCGTGAACGGAGCGACTTATGAAATCAATGTCCGCCTGCTGCAGGACTTCGGCGAACTCCGGTATGTGACGCTGGTCAGCAACATCGGCAAGGATGACATTTCCCAGCTGGAAAAGGAGGCGGCCAAGGAATGAGACAGAATTATTTCATCTATTATCTTGCGCTGGTGGTCGCCCAGATGTTGATTTGCAATTACTTCAACCTGACGCCCTACCTCATGCTCACGGTCCTTCCGGCGGCCGTGCTCTGCCTGCCGACCCGCATCGGAACGCCCCTGGCGATGGTTATCGCCTTCGCCACCGGCCTGTGCGTGGATTTCCTGGCGGAGGGGGTCCCCGGACTCAATACACTGGCGCTGGTACCGGTCGCATGGGTCCGTCTCCCCTTGTGCAAATTCATCTTCGGAGAAGAGCTGGTCGTCCGCGGCGAAGATTTCTCCATCCGCAAACACGGCATCGGGAAGGTCACGTTCGCCTGCGTATTGGTGCAGGCCCTCTTCCTGCTGGTCTATATCTGGGCTGACGGAGCCGCAGCCCGCCCGTTCCTCTTCCTGGTCGAACGGTTCGCATGCTCGCTCGTGGCCGGTACGGCCCTGGCCGTAGCGATTGTCGATATCGCCAAGCCTGTAGACAGAAGATAATCCCCTCATGGCCATGAATGCACTCACTCGGGAGAAGAAATTGCTGATCGGGCTGGGGGTTGCTGCGGCGATCCTCCTGGGGAAACTGTTCTACATCCAGATCCTCAACGACCGGTACAAAGTGGATGCGCAGAACAACTCCATGGTCTACGATATCATCTACCCGACCCGCGGGGTCATCTATGACCGCAACGGGAAGATTATCGTCGGAAACAAGGTCGCCTATGACATCCTTGTGACGCCGCGGGAAGTGACCGCTTTCGATACGCTCCTCCTGGCACAGGTCCTGGAGGTCCCCGTCGAACTGATTCGGGAGAAAATGGCGGATTATGACAAGCGGCGCCGGAGCATCGGCTACCAGTCCATGGTCATGCTCAAGCAGATCTCTCCGGAGACTTACAGCAAATTCTCCGAGGTACAATACCGTTTCCCGGGGTTCAAAGGACAGGTGCGCAGCATCCGCGATTACCCGATCAATGCCGGCGGAAACCTGCTGGGCTATGTCTCCGAGGTGGATGCCGATTTCATCAAGAAACACCCCGGGGAATACCGGTCCGGGGACTATGCGGGAAAGACGGGCATCGAGGCGGCCATGGAAGAAGCACTGCGCGGAGAGAAAGGGTATCACATCTACCTGCGCAACTCCCATAACCAGATTGAATCCAAGTACAAGGACGGCGAGATGGACCTCGAAGCCGTTCCCGGAAAGGACATCGTTACGACCATCGACGCCGAACTCCAGCAATACGGACAGCAGCTGATGAAGAACAAAGTCGGCAGTGTCGTCGCCATCGAACCCGCCACGGGAGAGATCCTGACGATGGTTTCCAGCCCCGGTATCGACGTGGAAATGCTGGCCGATATCGGAAAGTATTACAAAGACATTGTCACCGACCCGTACAAGCCGCTGTTCAACCGGACCGTCCAGGCTTCCTATCCGCCCGGTTCCGTGTTCAAACTGGTCAACGGCCTGATCGGCCTGCAGGAAGGAGTCCTGCAGCCGTCCTACACGTATCCCTGCAACCACGGTTTCCCGTACGGCAACCGGAAACTCGGCTGCCACGGGCACCGTTCTCCGCTCAACCTCGAGGACGCCATCATGATGTCCTGCAACGGCTATTTCTGCTATGTCCTGCGCAACATCCTTGAAAACAAGAAGTACAAGTCCATCGGAGATGCCCTCGACAAATGGAATGAATATGTCCAGAGTTTCGGGTTCGGACACAAATTGGGCAGTGATTTCCCGGCGGAGCTCGGCGGCACCCTGCCTACGTCCAAACTGTACAACAAACGCTATCCCAAGGAGCGGGGCGGATGGAAGTTCACCACGATCCTGTCCATTTCCATCGGCCAGGGCGAAGTCGGCGTGACCCCGCTGCAGATCGCCAACTTGAGCGCAACTGTCGCCAACCGGGGGCATTACATCATCCCGCACATCATCAAGGATTCCGACGGGGTGAAAATCGACGAGAAATACCACGAGCGGCAATATACGATGGTCGACACGGTCCAGTTCTACAAAGTGATCAACGGCATGTGGAAGGCGGTCAACAGCGGGCCTGGCTCGGGCGGAACCGCCAGCATTGCCGCCGTCCCGGGACTGGACATCTGCGGCAAGACCGGAACGGCCCAGAATCCGCACGGGGCGGATAATTCCGTGTTCATCTGCTTCGCCCCGCGCGAGAATCCCAAAATCGCGGTCGCGGCCTATGTGGAAAACGCCGGATTCGGGGCGACCTGGGCGGCGCCGATTGCCTCCCTGCTGATTGAAAAATACCTCAACGGGGAAATCAGCGAAAGCCGGAAATATCTGGAAGACAGAGTAATGGAAGGGAATCTCATGTCCCGGGTTAAAGTAAAGTAAACGCATGGACGACAGGTTCAAAGGAAGAAGCATGAAGCAGTCCTTCGACTGGAAGCTGGTCATTTGCTACCTGCTTCTGGTCCTGATCGGCTGGGTCAACATCTATGCTTCCATCCATTCCGCGGAACCTGCCGGAATTTTCGACCTGAGCGTCCGCAGCGGCATGCAGTTTATCTGGATCCTGACCTCGCTCGGCCTGGCAGGCCTGATCATGTTCGTCCTACCGCCGCGGCTGTGGGAGAGCGCGGCTATTCCGCTGTATATCATCGTAATATTCCTGCTGGTTGCCGTCATCTTCCTGGGCGTGGAAGTGAAGGGGTCCCGCTCCTGGTTCGATTTCGGCGTCGTGCGGTTCCAGCCGGCTGAAGTCTCCAAGATTTCCACCTCCCTGCTGCTGGCATTCATCATGAGCCGGGCCAACTTCAAGATGACCGATCCGAAGTCTTTCCTCCTGATCTGCCTGGTCCTCGGCCTGCCGATGCTCATCATTCTGGGCGAAAAAGAAACCGGATCCGCGCTCGTCTATGCCGGATTCATCTTCGTCCTGTACCGGGAAGGGCTGACGGGATGGCTACTGGTGCTGGCCGGCATCATCATCCTCCTGTTCATCCTCACCCTGACGACCTCTCCCTACATTTCCATCATGGTGCTGATTGCGACTGTCGTCATCTGCAACCTGCTGGATTACGGGAAAGGAGGGAAGCGGTTCCTGATCTACGGCGCCATCCTCCTCGCCCTGGGCCTCATCCCCTGGGCGCATGGCCGGATCTCCGCCAACTTTGAACCGGAATCCCAGGCGTTTGCC
The DNA here is from genome assembly GCA_902796455.1 of uncultured Bacteroidia bacterium. Taxonomy (GTDB): domain Bacteria; phylum Bacteroidota; class Bacteroidia; order Bacteroidales; family UBA932; genus Cryptobacteroides. The sequence goes on along the minus strand of CADBPH010000303.1, from coordinate 3,396 downwards.
CTGGCAGAAAAGATCAAACCCGTTTACATCCTGCTGGGGATTTCCCTGCTCAGCCTCCCCTATTACCTCATCCGGGCATTCAAGGAAAAACGCCATTTCCTGTCCCTTTCCGTGGCCGCATACCTGATCGGCGTCATCACCGTCTTCTCCACCGATTTCGTCTTCAACCACGTGTTGCAGGACCACCAGCGCAAGCGGATCGAAGTCCTGCTGGGATTGAAGGAAGATCCGGCCGGCGTCGGCTACAATGTCAATCAATCCATGATTGCCATCGGTTCCGGGGGCGCACTCGGGAAAGGGTACCTGCACGGGACCCAGACCGCTTATGGCTTCGTGCCGGAGCAGAGCACCGACTTCATTTTCTGCACGGTCGGGGAAGAATGGGGGTTCCTGGGCTGCATGGTGGTCATTCTCCTGTATGTCTTTATGATCTGGAGGATCATCCACGATGCGGAGCGGAGCCGGGAGAATTTTACAAGGATTTACGGATATTGTGTGGCAAGCTGTTTGTTCATGCATTTGTTCATCAATATCGGCATGACCATCGGACTGATGCCTGTCATCGGCATCCCGCTGCCTCTGATGAGTTACGGCGGCTCGTCCCTGTGGGCATTCACGATATTGATTTTCATCTTCATTGTGCTTGACCACGAAGAGAAAAAATATTTTTAAACGATTACGATATGAAAACTGTATTGAAAACCTTGATGATTTCGGCAGTCCTGGTTCCGGCGCTGGCCCTGACCCTGCCGGCCCAGAATGCGACGGTTTCCCATGAGCGCGTTATCCAGAACGAAAAAGCCCTGAATAAAGCAGAGCGTGATTACAAGCAACAGAACCGCTACAACAAAGAGCAGATCCGCGACGGCAAGCAGCAGATCGACCTGGCAAAAGGACGGATTGAGCAGAGCAAACGGGATGCCCAGTATCTCAAACAAGAGATCAAGGCGGCGGAAGACCGCCTGAAATCAGACAAGCAAGCCCTGAAGTCCCAGAAAGCGACATTCAAGGCCGACGGCAGGTTGAACCGCGCTGAAAAACAGCAGCTCAAGTCCATGGAGCAGAATATCAAGAATCAGGAGGCCCGCCTGAAAGCCGATAAACAGATCCTCAAGCAGGCCAAGGCTGCCGAGAAAGATGCCAAGGCCATGGTCAAGGAAGGCAAACAGCAGGTGAAAGACAGCAAAAAGGCCATCCAGCAGAGCAAAAAGAATGTCAATGCCGCCAAAAAAGATCTCAAAGACAGCAAGAAAGAGCTGAAAGAACAAAACAAGCAGACGGTGAACAACTACAACGGAAACTATTAGTTTACCCCATCTGCTATCAGAAAAGAATCCGCCGCAGCTGATGCTACGGCGGATTAACTTTTATAAAAGCGCTGTTATTCCGGTTTATAGGTACCGTTCATCACGTCGCGGACCGCTTCGAGGTAGCCGAAGCCCGTCACCTTGTCCGGCAGGAGGTACGACCCCTCGACCCACTCGTTCCACGCATTGATCGTGATCAGTTTCGGCTGGTCGGGATGCGCATCCGCATATTCCTTCGCCTTGTACAGATACTTGGCAAAGACTGCCGGTGAATGATTGAAACGCGTCACATCCTTCTCGCCCTTCGCGGGGAAGCGTGGCGTGTCGTCCCAGCCGATGGAGACACAAGGGTAAACCGGAATGCCGAAAGTGCCGTCCCAACCTTCCCGGATGGCCACGGAGTTCTCGCAGTGTTTCTCGTAGTCGCAATCGAATCCGCCCATGTTATAGAAGGAGATGGCGTCGAGTCCGATTTTCTCAATCTTCTCACGCTGCGTCTTCTCGAAACTCTCCGTCACGCGCGGACCACCCCCGAACGTTTCCATGAGGTACAGGTCCGGGAATCCGGCTTTCTTGGTCTCCTCGCGGAAATAGGCCATCGCCTTGCCCGCTTCCTCATAGCCGCCGAAACCACGGACGAAATTGTTGATACTGAATATGCTCATGACCGGCCGGCCGTCGAATTTCAAGTAGTTGGGCTGTGAGAAATACTGCCGGATAATCCGTTCTACGATGACCTTGAACTGATCCCAGTCCACATCCGGGTTGAACAGGCGCTCGGTATTGTCCCCGTGCAGATGATAATTCCAGTAGTTCCAAGCCACGTCGTGGTTGGCCCACATGATATAGAAGTTCATCTTCCGGCAACTCGGCGCCTTGAGGAATCCGTTGTCCAGCGCCTCCTCCAGATAGGGATAGTTCATGAACCAGTACCAGTCATAGACAAAGGTGTTCACCCCGTACTTCAAGGCCGTCTGGATCCATTTTTCCACCACGACGGGATCGTCATCCATCTCGTAGCCCCAAAGCGGCTGCTTCGGCTGGTAATGACCCTCGAAACGGGGATCCCCTTTCTTAATGACTTCCCACTCACCAATCCCTTCCGGCCACAAATACTTATGGCCCAGGGAATCATCATGACAGGACGGCCAGATATAAGCCGCCACCAGGTATTCGTTGTCTTGTTTCGCCTTCTTGGACGTGCAGGCAGAGAAACAGACCAAAACCATTGCGACCAGCGCAATCAGGGAAAATAAAGAAATAAACCGCTTCATTTACTATCGATTTTTTGTAAAGATAGTAAAATCAGCGGTAGATTCGAAAAAAAAGATGGTTACTTCATGAATGCCTTGACCACCATGATTGGCTCTTCACCGTCATTCACGAGCGTATACCGCTGCGCGGCAGCCGGAACAATGAAGGATTCATACTGCGAGAGGTGATACTCCGCTCCTTCCGCCGTCACAATCCGGACAGAGGAGCCGGAAACCAGATTCAAGGCATGGCAACGGCCTTCCGTCTCCACCTCGACACTGTCCCGGATTACGTATCGGTGCACATCATAGGAATGGGCCGGATGGGTCGGTAAATGCCAGAGCTCCCATCCCGGTGCCTGTGAAAGCAACGCCGGCTTTGAAACGAATTCTTCCGATATCCGGGTGCCTTTCCGGTCGAAATAGAGGTTTTCCATGGCCCGGCGGATGTTCAGCGGGCGGGGTTTTCCGTCCAGATCCACGGCCAGCCAATCGTACATCTTGAAGGTGAAAATGTAGGGCGTCGTGCTGATTTCCAGCACCAGGTTCCCCTTTCCGGAGGAATGAAGGGTTCCCGGAGGAATCAGGTACAATCCATGTTTGCAGGCGGGTTCCGCATGGATATATCGGGGCACATCCAGCGGCTCCGCCTTTTCATAGCTTTCCTGCAGCGCCCGTTCAAACGCACTCGGATCAATGTCCTCCTGGAAGCCAAGATACACCTGCGCCCCTGGGGTCGTCTCCAGAATGTAATAGGTTTCTTCCTGGGTCAGCACCTCTCCGAAATTCTTCTGTATGAACTCCTTGCGCGGATGGCACTGGATAGAGAGATTGCC
>CADBPH010000302.1 GCA_902796455.1 uncultured Bacteroidia bacterium | reverse complement strand
CCGGAAATATGCAGCGCCCCGGCGATTTTGCGGGCGATTTTCTTGATCCGCCGGACGGTTTCGACATACAGTTTCTGCGCCGGGAACTGGATGGTCGCATCACCGGAGTGGACCCCGGCATATTCAATGTGTTCCGAAATCGCATAGGCGAGAATCTCGCCGTCATCGGCCACCGCGTCAAATTCCACTTCCTTACAGCGCTCCATGAACTGACTGATAACAACCGGGTGTTCCTGAGACACTTCCGCAGCAAGCGACAAGAAGTACTTCAGCTTATCTTCGTCATAGCAGACATTCATGGCCGCACCGCTGAGGACATAAGAAGGGCGCACCAGGACGGGGAAGCCGACTTTGTCGATGAACTGCCCGACATCTTCGATGGTCGTCAGTTCGCTCCATCTGGGCTGGTCGACTTCGAGGGCGTCGACGATACTGGAGAATTTGTGCCGGTCTTCCGCCTTGTCAATATCTTCCGCACGGGTGCCCAGGATGGGAACATGATTCTTGGACAGCCTGAGCGCCAAGTTGTTCGGAATCTGGCCGCCCACGGAAACGATAACCCCATGCGGACACTCCAACTCGTAGATGTCCATGACCCGCTCGAAAGTCAATTCATCGAAATACAGGCGGTCGCACATGTCATAGTCCGTGGAGACCGTTTCTGGGTTGTAATTGATCAGGACACCCCGGTATCCTTGCTGGCGGATCGTCTGGATGCAAGTGACGGAACACCAGTCGAATTCGACGGAACTTCCAATGCGGTACGCACCGGACCCTAGAACGATAACTGATTTATTATCATTTTCGTAGTCTATATCATTGAAACTTCCGTTATAGGTAAGGTAAAGCTAATTCGTCGCCGCCGGGAATTCCGACGCAAGGGTGTCGATCTGCTTGACAACCGGCACGATGCCGAGGCTTTTCCGGTAAGTGCGGACTTTATCCTGGTTCTGGATGATGCTGCCTTCATCATGATACACGGCGCGCTGGATCTGGAAGTCCGAAAAACCTTGCTGCTTCGCTTCGCGGAGCAATTCGCCAGGAACGGATTCAATCGTATCAAAGGCTTCCAGTTCCGCATAGGTCCGGACAAGATTTTCCAATTTATCAAGGAACCACCGGTCGATCTTGGTCAGATCATGGATTTGATCAACGGTATAGCCGGCCTGCATCGCCTTGGCTATCACCAGAATACGCTTGTCGGTCGGCTCCCGGAGCGCTTCATCCACGTCCGCGACAGCCAATTCCTGGTTCCCGACGAAACCATGGGCGCCCTGCCCGATCATGCGGAGTCCTTTCTGGATTGCTTCTTCGAAAGTCCGGCCGATCGACATGACTTCTCCGACACTTTTCATGCTGGAGCCGATCTTGCGGGAAACCCCGTGGAATTTGGAGAGGTCCCAGCGCGGAATCTTGCAGACAATATAGTCCAGTGCCGGTTCGAAAAAGGCCGGCGTCGTTTTGGTTACCGAATTCTTCAGATCAAACAGGCCATATCCGATGCCCAGTTTGGCGGCCACGAAAGCCAGCGGATATCCCGTCGCTTTGGAGGCCAGTGCGGAAGAGCGGCTCAGTCGGGCATTCACTTCGATGACCCTGTAATCCATGGCATAGGGATCGTATGCATACTGGACATTGCATTCACCGACGATGCCCAGGTGCCGCACGATCTTGATGGACAACTCCCGCAGGAAATAATAATCCTTATTGGAAAGCGTCTGGGAAGGCGCGACCACGATGCTTTCGCCCGTATGGATACCCAGCGGGTCGAAATTCTCCATGTTGCAGACCGTGATGCAATTGTCATAACGGTCGCGAACTACCTCATATTCAATTTCTTTCCAGCCCTTGAGCGACTTTTCGACCAGGACCTGGGGAGAGAAGGAAAAGGCCTTCTCGCAGACTTCTTCCAACTGCTGTTCATTGTCACAGAAGCCGGAGCCCAGTCCGCCGAGGGCATAAGCTGCCCGGACGATCAGCGGATAGCCCAGCGACGCAGCGGCCGCACGGGCTTCCTCCATGTTCTCCGCAGGGTGGGAGTGGATGGTTTTCACGCCGATTTCATCCAGACGCTCCACGAAGCGCTCACGGTCCTCGGTATCCATGATGGTCTCCACGGGGGTGCCCAGCACCTTGACGCCGTTTCTTTCCAGGATTCCGTTCCGGTACAGTTCGACGCCGCAATTGAGCGCGGTCTGTCCGCCGAACGAGAGCAAAATGCCCTGCGGGTGCTCTTTTTCAATGACTTTCTCGACGAAAAACGGAGTGACCGGCAGGAAATAAATCTTGTCAGCCACGCCTTCCGAGGTCTGGACTGTAGCGATGTTCGGGTTGATCAGTACGGTCTGAATCCCCTCTTCCCGCAGCGCCTTCAAGGCCTGGGATCCCGAATAATCAAACTCACCGGCCTGGCCGATCTTCAAGGCGCCCGACCCCAGGATCAATACTTTTTCTATGGTTGTATCTTTCATTGTCAGAGTTGTTTGATGAATTCGTCGAAAAGGAATTCGGTATCGGTCGGTCCGCTGGACGCTTCCGGATGGAACTGGACACTTCTGAACGGTTTGCTCTTGTGCCGGATCCCCTCATTCGTCCCGTCGTTCATATTCTCGAACCATGGCTCCCAGTCTTTTCCAAGCATCGCTGTATCAACAGCATAGCCATGGTTCTGCGAAGT
>CADBPH010000301.1 GCA_902796455.1 uncultured Bacteroidia bacterium | reverse complement strand
TGGAGGCAAATGTGCCGTAGTTGTACAGGGACAAAGACAGGCTCCGCCCTTGTTTTTCGAAGCGCCGGATTACCTGGGTGAGGAGGGAATAATTCAACCGCTGGGTGAACGAGTGTGACGCGTTCTGACTGCTGGTCTTGGTGATGGACCGTATGTCCAGGGAATCTGTAATTCCATCAGGGTCAGACGAGTAATTCCCATTTTGCGTAGAAGAGTACGTATCCGAGAGGGATGCGTCAAACCACGGCCTGAACACGAGCGTCGTCTTGGGATTGACCCGCCATTCGAATTTGATCTCTCCGGTGGGGTTGTTTCCGTTGGTGATACCGCGGGCATCGGAGGTAGTGAAGTAATTCCCGCTCGAAATAATGTGCTCCGCCCGGGTATCTGAGAGAGTGTACTTGTGGTTCCCGTTATAATGCAGGTTCCCTTCGACTTTGAGTTTCTTTTTCTGGGCTGCGAAGGTATAGCCGGCTGACCGCCGGTGGTTGTTTCCGTCCGAGCCGCCGCCCAACTGGTTGCGGCTGGCATTGTTCAGGGAAATCATGTCACTGATATTCCGGGCGGAGAATACAAGGGTATTCTGTTTCTTCTTGCCGATGTTGTTGGCATTGAGTCTTCCGTTATAGCGGGAGGACGTCCCGTATCCGGTATTGAGGGTGCCTCTCCAGCCTTCCAGGGCGTTTTTCTTGATTTTGATGTCCAGGACCGGGACTTGTTCGCCGTCGTCGATCCCGGTCAGCCGCGCGAAATCGGATTCGCGTTCATAGGCGTTGATTTTCTCAACCATGTCGGCGGTAAGGCTTTGGAGCCCCGTACGGAGATTGCCGGAAAAGAACCGTTCCCCGTTGACAAGGAGTTCGGAAATCCGCTGCCCATGGAGCAGGACATTGTCCCCCTGGATTTCAAGGCCCGGGATCTTCTTGAGAAGGTCTTCCAACATGGCGTCGTCTTCCAATTTGAAGGCTTCCGGATTGTAGATGAGGGTGTCAGCCGAGACGGTCACGATGGGCGCTTTGGCCACGACGGTGGCTTCCTCCAGCAATTCCGTATCGGTGGAAAGCCGGATGACGTCCAGGTCGGTTCCGTCCAGGGCCGTTGTCAGGTGGATGTCGAGATACTGGGGCTGGTAGCCGAGGGAGGAAACTTTCACGATGTAATCTCCCGGCTTGACCTTGAGGGAAAACCGGCCGTTATCTTCGGTGATGCATCCGGCGAGGGACGTACTGTCCTTGGTGGACAGGATCTGGATGGCAGCCTGGATGACCGGAAGCGACGTGTCGCTTTCGAGGACCGTTCCCGAAAGGGTGACCGGAGTCTGGGCCAGGGATGGCCGGGGGATTGCCATCAACCCCAGGATCACGAGTGCAGCCAGCGCACCGATGAAGTTTTTCCTTTGCATATCAGACGGGTTTCTGGAAGGCGAGGCAGCACCAGCAGGAGCCGTCCTCCGCCGTGGATTCTTTCTGTCCGTAATTAATAAGTCCCTGAACCTGCGCCCCTTGCAGGATTGCTGCCGCATCCGTGTCGAAAAAACCGCTCAGCAGCAACAATCCTCCTTTCCGGAGGGACCGGACGTAGGTGGGCAGGTCTTGCAGGATAATGTTCCGGTGAATGTTGGCCAGGATGACATCGTATTTTCCCATTTGCAGGAGCGACGCGTCCCCGCAATAAGTCTCCACTTTGCGGCGGAGCCGGTTGATGGCCACATTGTCATAGGCCGAACGGGCGGCAACGGCATCAATGTCGATTCCCCAGACATGGGAAGCGCCCATTTTCGCGGCGAGGATCGCCAGCACCCCCGTTCCGCATCCCATGTCCAAAACGGCATGTCCCCGGATGGCGTCCTCGTGCTCCAGCATGCTCTCCATCATCATGTAAGTCGTCTGGTGGTGTCCCGTCCCGAAGGCCATTTGGGGGAGGAGGGTGATGTTGAACCGGGAACGGGGAAGGCCTTTGTGCTGCGGGGATTTGACGGTTACGCTCCGCCCCACGGAAATGGGTGTGAAGCGGCTTTCCCAAGCGGCGTTCCAGTTGGCCGGCGGAATCAGGACGGCCCGGAAAGTCGTCCGCCATTCCATCCCCTCCAGGACGACCTTTAGCATCCGGGCGTCATACAAGTCCTTGGGAATGTATGCTTTCAGGCAATTGTCCCCGATGACGAACGCGTCATAGGGGAGGTCTGCCAGGGCAGCCTCGATGATTTCCGCGGCCTCCTCCGAAAACGGTTCCGGGAAAATGCTTACTTCGATGTATTCTTCGCTGTTCATGGTGTCGTCTTTTTCCGGAACAGGCCGCACCCTTTTTCTTTGCGCTGGCTCCGGCGCTGTTCCCTGCGTGCGGCGCGTTCGTCCAGGCGTTGCTGCATTTTCGATTCCACGGCTTCGGCAGGGACATCGGAGGTATTCAGGGCCGGTGCGGCGGACAGGGAGTCAATCCGCTCCTGAAGCGCCGGGTTGGCGGACATCACGCTGTCCGGCGCATCCCCGACATATTCTTCCAGTGCCTTTTTCTCCCGGGAAGAGAGGGAATCCAGCGGCGCATCGGTGTCGTAGCCAAGCGCCTGTTTGCGGAGCTGGATGCTGTCATTCATGGCTTCGTTCTGCCGGACAGCCACATCGACGCCTTTGCGGAAAATGTTGTGGATGGATTCGACGAGATTGACCTGCATGGTATCGATCTGCGCCGTGAAGACCGGAATCCGCGTGCTCTTGTAACGCGCTTTGCCGATCTTGTATTTCCAGTTGTCGAAATTGCCGGTCAAGTCTACACCGAACCGCATCGGCAGGGGAGACTTCAGTACGGAGATATGGTAATTGAAACTCTGGTCGAAGTTCTGCAATCCGCTCATGGCCAGCGTGTAGCGGCTGACCTTGAGCAGGAACGGGAAGATTTCGAGGGTGCTGTTCCCGATCAGCCCCTGAACCGACATGTCTTCGATCCTTCCG
>CADBPH010000300.1 GCA_902796455.1 uncultured Bacteroidia bacterium | reverse complement strand
GCGGCTGCTGGGGCGCGTCTCCGTCGAAAACATCCCGTCGGGGCAAAAGTGGCTGACCACCCTCATGGATGCGATGCTTTCCGGAGAAGAAATCCTCCTCGAATACCGTAAATATACCAGCGACGCCTCCGAGCCCTTGCACGTCCGTCCGTATGCATTGAAAGAATTCGAGAAAAGGTGGTATCTCATCGGACACTGCCTCGAGCGCGGAGCCATCCGGATGTACGGACTGGACAGGATCCAATCCATTGTCCTGGAAGGGAAAACCTTCACGATGCCCTCCGGTTTCGATGTCGACGCCCTCTTTGCCGGAAGCTTCGGCAGCTACCTCCCCCGGGAAGGCCAGAAAGCCGAAGAAATCTGCCTGCGGGCCACGCCGCGGGAAGCCCGCTACCTGCGGGACCTCCCCCTGCACCGGACCCAGGAAGAGACAGACGGCTCCGAAGGCACGCCGGAGCGGCCGGTCGTTTTCCGGTACCGGATGATCCCGGACGACAACCTTGTTCTCGAACTGTGCCGGCACGGGGACCGCATCGAGATCCTCCGGCCCGCTTCCCTGGCGGCCCGCGTGGCCCGGGAACACGAGCGCGCCTCCGCCCTTTATGCGAAAACAAACTCAAATCCCATATGAAACCCCATTATTTGACTTTGGCATCCATTGCCCTCATTTTCACCATCATGGGTTGTAACAAACAAGACACATCCGGCCCGGCATTCATCGGGCCTTCCGACATCCGGATTGAAAACGGGAAGATGACCCCGGAAGTACTCCTTTCCCTTGGACGGCTCGGGGATCCACAACTTTCTCCCGACGGGAAACAAATCCTGTACGGGGTCAGCTACACCTCCATCGCGGAAAACCGCAGCTGCCGCAACCTGTACCTGTGCGAGGCCGACGGAAGCAATCCGCGCCTGCTGACCCGGGACGGAAAAAGCATTTCCAATGCCCGCTGGTCCCTGGATGGGAAAACCATCTATTTCCTGCAGGGCGGGCAGCTTTGGTCCGCTCCGCTGGAAGGAGACCGGCTCGGCAAACGGGCCTGCCTGAGTGATGTTCCGGAAGGCATTTCCGAATTCCTGTTCTCGCCCGACCAGTCGCAGCTGATCTTCGTCAGCACCGTTCCCGGACAGGTCACGACACCCAAAGACAGCGATCCTGCCCTGGACAAGGCACAGGCATACGTGACTGAGGACTTGATGTACCGGCACTGGGACCACTGGGTAACCGAAATTCCCCATGCCTATGTCGCCACCCTCCAAAACGGCCCCGTCACCCGGGACCGTGCGCTGGATATCCTGGGCGGTCCGGATGTAAAATTTGAACTTCCGGCGGAACCATTCAGCGGCGTGGAACAGCTTTCCTGGAGCCCGGACGGGCAAATGATTGCCTACAGTTGCAAGAAACTCACCGGCAAGGAATATGCATTTTCGACAAACGCAGAAATTTTTATCTATAAACCACTTACAGGCGAAACCAAGGCCATCGCCACCGGCGGCGGATACGACACGGATCCTGTATGGAGCCCGGATGGGAAGCACATCGCCTGGGTCAGCATGGCGCGGGACGGTTACGAGGCTGACCAGACGCGGCTTTTCGTCGCCGATGTAGAATCTGCTGCACAACCCGCTGACGGGCAGAGCGCCATTCCCGCCGTTTCGGCCGGACGCAATCTCATACCCGGATTCCGATACAACGTCGAAAGCCCCACCTGGAGCGAAGATGGGAAATACCTGTATTTCAGCGCGCTGACAGAAGGATTGAAGGCCATCTACCGGATTGGGGCCGAGGGCGGAGAACCGGAACGGCTCACGGCCGAGGATCTCTGGTACGACTTCGGAACCCCGTTCGCAGTCCTGGCGGACGGCACGCTCCTGACCACCTGGTGCAGCATGGATTTCCCGACAGAATTGGTTGCAATCAAACCGGGGAACGGAGCGGCCGGAGCGGACAGGCTTGCTGCCGTCACGCACGAAAATGACCCGATCCTGAGCCAGCTGGCCACGCACAAGACCGAAAAAAGGTTTGTCAAGACGGTGGACGGCAAAGACATGCTGACCTGGGTGCTCTTCCCGCCCCAGTTCGACCCGGCCAAGAAGTATCCGGCCATCGAAATCTTCCTGGGTGGCCCGCAGGGCACGTTGAGCCAGGGATGGTCGTACCGGTGGAATTACCGGCTGATGGCAGCCCAGGGATATGTCGTCGTCCTGCCCAACCGGCGCGGAACGACGGCTTTCGGCCCCGAATGGACCGAGCAGATTTCGGGAGATTATATCGGCCTGAACATGCAGGATTACCTGAGCGCGGCCCGGATGATCCGGCAGGAACCCTATGTGGGCAAACTGGCAGCCTGCGGGGCGAGCTACGGCGGTTATTCTGTCTACTACATGGCTGGTATCCATGAGAATACCTATGACTGCTTCATCGCCCATGCCGGAATCTTCGACGAGAAATACATGTATTATGAGACCGAAGAGATGTGGTTCCCGAACTGGGACAACGGCGGATTGGAGGAATATGCCTATACGCCTGGGAAGCAGGGGCCTGCAGGCGACGGCGTGACATTCGGCGGCATGCGGCAGGGCGGATCTCCCTGGAGCACGAATCCGAAGGCCATGCGGCACTACGGGAATTCCCCGGATTTCGGCGTAAAGAATTGGCATACACCGATTTTGTGCATCCATGGAGGAAAAGATTTCCGGATCCCGTATGACCAGGGCATGGCGGCATTCAATGCCGCACAGATGATGGGTGTCCCTTCGAAACTGATCGTGTTCCCCGAAGAGAATCACTGGATCCTGCAGCCCCAGAATGCCCTCTTCTGGCACCGGAGCTATTTCGACTGGTTGGACCGCTGGTGCAAGGAATAAGCCTATGAGAGTGGTCATTCAACGTGTCAGTTCCGCCGGTGTGACCGTCGCAGGGGAAAACATCGCCCGCATCGGGACCGGACTGATGATCTTGCTCGGGGTCGGAGTGGAAGATGATCCCTCCGACATCACCTGGCTGGTAGGGAAAATCGCGGGCCTGCGCATCTTCCCGGACGAGGCCGGCGTCATGAACCGAAGCATCCTGGACATTGGAGGAGAAGCACTGGTAGTCAGCCAGTTCACACTCATGGCTGCCACCAAGAAGGGCAACCGGCCCTCCTACATCGCGGCTGCGCGGCCGGAGCAGGCAATTCCCTTGTATGAGGCATTTTGCCAGCGGCTCGGCGAGGCAATCGGCCGGCCGGTGCAGACCGGCAGGTTCGGGGCGGACATGAAAGTGGACCTGCTCAATGACGGGCCGGTGACAATCTGCATCGATTCCCGGAACCGGGAATAGCGGTTTTTGTCTTTTTCTGTATTTTTTCGTAAATTGGTAGCTTGAAAACAGATAATTACTAAAACACACTGAAATGAATACCAAAAGATGTTTCCTTGCAGCCACTGCAGCGGTTCTGGCGCTGGCAGCGGCATGTACGTCTGCATCCGTTGAACAAATCGGACAACGCGCTGAGGCGCTGGACAATGCAGCTTGGGAGGGTTCCTCCTGGATTTCCGTGGCCGACGCTCCCGTCGTGACCGGCAAGATCAATGGGAAGAACCGGCGGGCGGCGGACGGCGCGAGTTGGTTCGTCTCGACGCTCAAGAACGACAAGAAGGTTGTCTCGGCAAAGTGGATGACCGCGGGGCTGGGTGTCTATCAGCTGTTTGTCAACGGGAAACCGGTCGGTGAAGAGATCCTCAAGCCCGGTTTCACCCATTACGCCAAGACAAAACGTTCGTTCACCTATGACATTACGGACGGTTTCAAGACCGGTTCGGGTGCCGAGAACATGCTGGCTGTCCAGGTGACTCCCGGCTGGTGGGGCGACAAGATCGTCACGCCTGACGGCCACGAAGGGATGATTGGAAAGAAATGCGCGTTCCGGGGTGTCGTGGAGCTGACCTTCGCCGATGGCTCGAAACAATGCTATGGAACGGATACCGAGCATTGGAAGGCCGGCATCGCCGGTCCGGTAAAGCATGCCGCCATCTTCGACGGGGAAACCTATGACGCCCGCGAGGTGCCCGGTTACGCTTGCGCAGACAAGCTTTCCGCCCCGGAGGTGAATACGGAATTCTCCGGAGAGATCCTGCCTTCCGACGGCGCGGAGATCTATCTGCGGAAAGACCTGGCGCTCAAGCCGGTGAAGGCATACGTCTGGAAAGACGTTGAAGGCGCTTCGGATGAAGCATACGGCAAGGTGGTCATCGCACGGGAATTCGCCCCCGGCTCCGAAATGAACGTTCTTCCGGGAGAGACCCTGGTTGTGGATTTCGGCCAGAACTGCGCTGCGGTCCCCTCCTTTGTTTTCAAGGCAGCGGAAGGAACGGTCCTGACCTGCCTCCCGTCCGAAATCATGAATGACGGAAACGGCGCGAAGAGCCGCGGCATGGATGGGCCGGAAGGCAGTGCCCACCGCCTCAACCTGCGTATTCCCGATGACATCCGCATCGATTATACGTTTGGAAATACCAAGGGATTCGCCACCTATCGGCCGACGTGCACCTTCTTCGGTTACCGGCTGGTTTCGATTACCGCGACAGATGAGGTGGTCATCCGTTCGATTGAATCCATCCCGGTCACGTCGATTGCCGAGAATCTCGAGACCGGTAAGATCACGACGGGGAATGACCTGATCAACAAGCTCATCTCCAATACAGTCTGGGGACAGCGTTCCAACTATCTTTCCGTTCCGACGGACTGCCCGCAGCGCAACGAGCGCCTGGGATGGACAGCTGATACCCAGGTATTTACTGAAACCGGTACCTTCTTTGCCAACACGGACAAATTCTTCCACAAATGGATGCGCGACATGCGGGACACACAGTCCGAGCTGGGAGGATTCCCGGGTGTCGCTCCGCTGGCCCAATACGGAGGCGAGATGATGCGTCTGGGTTGGGCAGATGCCGGGATCATCGTCCCCTGGACGGTCTGGAAGCAGTTTGGCGACAAGGAAATCGTCCAGGAGAACTGGGATGCCATGAACCGCTTCATGAACCATGTCAATGAGACGAAGTACAACCATCAGGCCCTGAGCGCCGAAAATAGGGATTATCAGTGGGCAGACTGGCTGAGTTATGAGGCGCTTGAAAGCCACAATATGTATACGACGGATGCGTCCGGCAAGCGGGTCCGCATTCCGGAAGTCACTGATTATTGGAGCTATCTGGGCGCCAGCTACTGGGCCATGGATGCCGGGATGATGTGCGACATGGCTGCCGCTATCGGCAAAGATACCGCGCCGTACAAAGCCATGGCGGAAGCGGCAAAGGATTATCTGAAAGCCACCTTCCTCAACAAAGACGGTTCTTTCAAGACCCCGGTTCTCAATACCATGCAGACTCCTGCGCTGTTCGCCCTGAAGAACGGTCTGGTCGAAGGGGAAGCCAAGGCGAACATGCTGGCCCGCCTGCGCGAGAATTTCACCGCACACGGCAACTGCCTGCAGACCGGCTTCCTCGGCACGTCCATCCTGATGGCCACCCTGACGGAAAACGGCATGCAGGATATTGCCTACGAGCTCCTTTTCCAAAGGAAGAATCCGAGCTGGCTGTATTCGGTCGACAATGGCGCCACCACGATCTGGGAGCGCTGGAACAGTTACACGATCGAGAACGGAATGGGTCCCAAGGGCATGAACAGCTTCAACCATTATGCGTATGGCTGCGTCTGCGAATGGATTTGGGAAACCGCCGCGGGTATCGCCGCCGATCCGGCAGCGCCCGGCTTCAAGCATATCATCATGAAACCCGTCCCGGACAAGCGGCTCGGCCATCTCGAAGCTGAATACCAATCCGCCGCCGGTCTGATCAAGAGCGCCTGGAAGTATGAGGGCGACAAGTGGATCTGGGACTTCACGGTTCCCGAGGGCGCCAAGGCGAGTGTTACGCTGCCCGGAGAAACGGAAGTGAAGGAATACGCAAGTGGCACTTATCATATTGAAAAATAGACAATGAAGAAATCCTTTTTGCTTCTGGCAGGGGTCGCCGTGTTGCTGGCTGCCTGCACTGCGAAGCGGACACCGCTGCCCGATGACGCAGCGGTGCTTCGCAGCCCGGACGGACAGTTGGAGATGAAATTCGCTGCCATGGACGGAATTCCGCAATATTCACTGGACTACAGCGGACAGGCAGTCATCCTGCCTTCCCGCCTGGGATACGACCTGGTCGGGTCCCAGGACCTGGACAAGGGCTTCACGGTCCAGGATGTCGCTTTCGACAGCCTGGACGAAGTGTGGGAGCCGGTCTGGGGCGAAGAATCGCAGATCCGGAACCACTACAACGAAATGCTGGTGACCCTGTCGCAAGCCGAGGGAGCGGTCATGCAGATCCGCTTCCGCCTTTATGACGACGGCTTGGGCTTCCGGTACGAGTTCCCGCAGAAGAACAAGCTGACGTATTTCAAGGTGGCGGAAGAGTTGACGGAATTCGCCATGACCGGAGACCATTTGGCCTGGTGGATCAGCGGCGATTACGACACGCAGGAATACAATTACACCGAATCCCGGCTGTCCCAGATCCGCGGCCTTTCCGAGGCGACGCGCTTGGGCAATGCTTCCCAGACAGGGTTCTCCCCTACCGGCGTACAGACGGCCCTGCAGATGAAAACCGATGAGGGGCTGTTCATCAACATCCATGAAGCCGAGGTGGTCGACTACCCGACGACCAACTTGAACCTTGACGATAAGTCCATGGTATTCAGGACCTGGCTGACTCCGGATGCAGAAGGGGTGAAAGGACGGCTGCAGGCTCCCTGCAAGAGTCCCTGGCGCACGGTCATGGTCTGCGAGAATGCGACGGATGTGCTGGCATCGCGCCTGATCCTGAACCTGAACGAGCCTTGCGCGCTGGAGGATGTGAGCTGGATCCACCCGGTGAAATACATGGGGGTCTGGTGGGAGATGATTTCGGGAAAGAGCCAGTGGTCCTACACCTCCGACTATCCTTCCGTCCGCCTGGGTGAGACGGATTACAGCCGGGCAACCCCACACGGCAAACACGGCGCCAACAACGAGAATGTGCGGAAGTACATCGATTTCGCGGTGGACAACGGGTTCGATGCGATTCTGATCGAGGGCTGGAACGAAGGATGGGAAGACTGGTTTGGCAACCAGAAGGAATATGTCTTCGACTTCGTCACCCCGTATCCGGACTTCGATCTCCCGGCCTTGAACGCCTATGCCCACAAGAAGGGTATCCGGCTGATTATGCATCACGAGACTTCTTCATCTACAGTTAATTACGACCGATGGATGGAGCCCGCCTATAACTTGATGAACCAGTATGGCTACAACGCGGTCAAAAGCGGTTATGTCGGGAACATCATTCCTTACGGCGAACATCATTACAGCCAGCCGCTGATCAACCATTATAACCACGCGATCCGGGAAGCAGCCCGGCATCACATCATGCTGAATGCCCATGAGGCGGTCCGGCCGACCGGCCTGTGCCGGACATGGCCGAACCTGATCGGCAATGAGAGTGCGATGGGAACGGAATATCGCGAGCACATCAACCCGGGTCATACGACCATCCTGCCGTTCACCCGCCTGCAGGGCGGACCGATGGATTACACGCCGGGCATCTTCGAGACGGACATGTCGGTCACGGCGCCGGGGATGAAGGGCAAGATGCGGCATACGATCGCCAATCAGCTGGGACTGTATGTGACGTTCTACAGTCCGCTCCAGATGGCGGCGGACTTGCCGGAGAATTATGCCCGCTTTATGGATGCCTTCCAGTTCATCAAGGATGTGGCGGTCGACTGGGACAAGACGGTTTACCTGGAAGCGGAGCCGGGCGAATACATCATCACGGCGCGCCATCCGAAACTGACCACCCTGAACGCCTCCGCCGAGTGTACGGCTACCCTGCCCGACGCACGCAAAGACATGATTACCAATGCCGCGAAGTTCGTCTTCGCGCTGCCGGAGAATGCGACGGCCAAGGACCTGGCACGCGCCCTTCCGCGGGATGTCTGGTATGTCGGCGGCATTACGGATGAGCATTCCCGTGAAGTGACAGTGAACCTGGACTTCCTGAAACCCGAGCTGGAGTACGAGGCGACGATTTATGCCGATGCTCCGAAGGCGGATTTCGAAACGAATCCACAGGCATACACCATAACGAAGAAAACAGTAACATCAGCTTCCTCGCTGAAACTCAGGATGGCCCGCTCCGGCGGATTCGCCATCTCCCTGCGGGAAATCCGATAATCGGGATGAAAAAGTATCTTGCGTTTCTCGTTGCATTGACTACGGCCGCCGGGGCATCCGCCCAGCGGCCTTACGCCATTCATTCCCACAACGATTACGACCATATCGCTCCTTTCTGGGAAGCCTATTTCCAACATTGTGCGTCCATTGAGGCCGATGTTTACCTGCAGGACGATTTGATTCTGGTCGCCCATAACCGCAAGGATATCAGACCGGAGCGGAATCTGCGGGACTTGTATTTCGAGCCCGTTGCCCTGCTATTCCGCTCCCATGGCGGCAAGATGTGGGAAGACAGCGACCAGCGCCTCCAGCTTGTCATCGACTTGAAGGAGCCCCAGGCGCTCCCCGGCGTGCTGGCACTTGCCCGGGAGTATCCGGATGTTTTCACCGGCGACAACGGAGTCCAACTCCTCATCGGCGGCGAAATGCCGGCTTCGCTGGTGTACGATGACTACCCGTCCTGGGTATGGTTTATTGCGCGTTTCTCCAAAGACGGGAAACTGAATTATACGCCCGCCCAACTGAAACGGATCGCCGTGGTCAGCGCCAATTTCCGGCAGTTTGCGCCTTCCTGGGACGGGAAGGGAGAAATAACTGATTCCGAGCGGGATGCCGTTGTTGCGGCCATCCAGCAAGCACATGAGGCCGGTAAACCGATCCGGTTCTGGAATACGCCTCGGGGTGACCTTGTTTACCAGACTTTATACCAGCTCGGGGCCGATGTCATCAACACGGACCATCCCGCCCGGTGCGCGGCTTTTTTCAAAAAGCTTACCGCCGGAAATCCATGAGAAGTCCGCATATCAGGAATTATTTGTAGTTTACCTTTCAATATTTTTCAGAAAACATGAACAGTGAAGAAAGAATCGCGATGGCCCTCGCCGTAGCCACGGATACGAAGGCATTTGAAATCGGACGGGATAATCTCGCCAAGGCCCCCGGCATGTTCCGGGAGTTTTTCCACGATGCACAGGCGCTGATTGTCGCCGACATCCATACCTGGAAAGTGGCCGGGGAGAAGGTTTACGGGCATTTTCTCGCAGCAGGAATCCCGACAAAGACCTTCTTGTTCGAGGAAGAGGAATTCCACGCGGACTGGGACCATATTGAACTGTTAGACAAAGAATTGGACAAAACCGGCGCCATTGCCGTTTCTGTCGGATCAGGAACCATCAACGACCTCTGCAAGTTGTGCTCGCACCACCATGGACAGAGCTATCTGACCATTCCGACGGCCGCTTCCGTGGACGGGTACACCTCTTTCGGCGCCTCGATTACCAAAGACAATTCCAAGCAGACTTTTGAATGCCCGGCTCCGGTGGCCGTGCTGGCCGACGTGAATGTGCTGGCCGACGCCCCGAAGGAGATGACGGCCGCCGGCTATGCGGACCTGGCCGCCAAGGTGCCGGCGGGAGGGGAATGGATCATCGCCGACCTGGTGGAATCCGAGCCGATCATTCCGCAGGCATGGCATGTGCTCCAGGATGACCTGGACGAGTTGCTTTCCGACCCGGAAGGCGTAGCCGCAGGGAAACCCGAGGCCATCGGGGCTTTGTTCGAAGGGCTGATTCTCAGCGGTTTTGCCATGCAGGCAGCCCGCTCCAGCCGCCCGGCCTCCTGCTGCGACCACCTGTTCAGCCATATCCTGGACATGACCCATCACCGGTATCACGGAAAGTTCGTTTCCCATGGATTCCAGGTCGCTATCGGGACGCTGACCATGTGCCGGGTCTTTGAAAAATTCTTCGCCGTGGATGTGGAAGGAATCGATGTGGAGGCCTGCGTGAAGGCCTGGCCGAGCCTGGAAGAAGAACAGCAGCGGGCACTGGCCGTATTCAAGGACTTCCCTGCCCCGCGGCTGGGTTATGACAACATCACGAAGAAGTATTCCACGCCGGACCAGGTCCGGAAGGAGTTGCTCGCGCTGAAGAAAGACTGGCCTGCCCTGAAGGCGAAACTGCAGGCGCAAGTTTGGCCATACGAGAAGATGAAGGCTTGTTTCCGCACGGTCGGCGCCCCGTATGAACCCGAAATGATCGGCGTTTCCGACGAGTGGGTCCACTCCGTGTTCCCGATTGTCCAGTTGATGCGGTTCCGGTATAATTTGCTGGATCTGGCCAAGCGCGGGGGCTTTTACGAGGAGATTGTTTTATGAAACGGCTGATTGGACTTGACCTGGACGGAACCCTCACCCAACACCGGAGTCCGCTATCTGACGGTCACCGTGCCCTGCTGGATGCCTTGGGGCGCAAATACAAGCTCATCATGGTTGCTGCGGGGAACGCCCCCCGGGTATACAACCAAATGGGCCAGTATCCCATTGATATCCTGGCCAATTATGGGATGCAGGAAAGCCGGATGATTGACGGCGAGTTTACCATTGTCCGCGATGACAAAGTGCTGCCGGACAGGGACTTCTTCCTAAGGGAGACGACGTATCTGCGGGAAAAATACGGATATACGACCTACGCGGGAGAGCCGCTGGAGTTCCACGAAAGCGGGATGGTCACGTTCCCCCTGCTCGGGACGAAGGCCCGGATTGAGGACAAGATCGCTTTCGATCCGGACCGGAAAAAGCGCCATGTGCTGTATCCGGAGGTACTGGAGATTTTCAAGGATTTCGCCGTATTCGTCGGCGGGTCGTCTTCTTTCGATTTCACGCCGGCCCAGTACAATAAGTATGACGCCATGGTGCGTTACGGCCGGGAGAACGGGTACACCGTGGATGAAATGTTGTATGTGGGAGACGATTTCGGCGAGGGTGGCGGCGACAG
>CADBPH010000299.1 GCA_902796455.1 uncultured Bacteroidia bacterium | reverse complement strand
GGGAAATACCGCATTTCCAGTTCGTGCTCCTTCGCAGCGATCGTTTCGGGGGTGTCTTCCGGCCGGACGGGGACGAAGAATTGCGCAATGGCCTCTCCCCCGTCGACAACGTTGCTGACATAATGGACCGTCATTCCGGTCACGGTCTCCCCGGCCGCCTTGACCGCCTCATGGACATGGCGCCCGTACATCCCGATCCCGCCGAACTTGGGCAGGAGTGCCGGGTGCAGATTGACCATCCGATGGTCGAATGCCTCCACCAGCCAGTCCGGAATCACCCACAGGAATCCCGTCAGCACAATGAAGTCGACCTCATAGATTTTCATCAGGTCCAGGACGACGGCCGGATCTTCGAATTGTTTCTTGGTCAGCGTCGTCGTCGGGACACCGAGGTGCCGGGCCCGCTCGAGGGCATAGGCGGTTTTCGAACTGCTCAGCACGAGGACAACCCGGGCAAGGGAAGACTCGGCGAAATGACGGATGATTTGTTCACAATTGGTCCCGCCTCCGGAGACAAATACAGCTATTTTTTTCATGCTTATCAGATTACGGCCAAATTCAGGATTACGACCTCTTTACAAAGATAAGCGATTCCCCGGCAAAAAACAACGCTCCGGCAACCATGTCCACTTTAAGGGGATATTTATTATCTTTGTAGGATAAAGATGGACGCAAGGAGAAAGAATTTATCTTGTTGGCTGCTGAAAGCCCTGGCAATATCACTGCTGATACTGCCGCTGTTCTCTTTGCCTGCCCCCGGCCAGACCACGCGGGTCAAAGGCCACGTGCGGGATGCAGAAACCGGCGAAATCCTGCCCTTTGTCAATATCTTCTTCAAAGGGACGCAAACCGGGGTCACGACGGACCTTACAGGATCCTATACCCTTGACGGGCGGGATACCGTCACGGTTCTGTGCGCTTCCCTGCTGGGCTATATCCCCGCCGAAGCCGCCGTCATTCCCGGAACGAACAACAAAGTGGATTTCGTCCTGAAACCTTCGGTCACGGCCCTGCAGGGCGCCGTTGTCAAGCCGGACAACTCGTACATGAAATGGATCCTCTCGCAGATCCACCGGAACCGCGCCCGCAACAATCCGGAAAACCGCCCGGAATACCAGTGCAGCGTTTACAATAAATTGGAGCTGGACCTGACCAATACGGAGCGCAATCTCGGATTCCCCCTGTTCCGGAAGTATTTCGGCTTCGTCTTCGATTACATTGACACGACCTCCACGACAGGTAAGCCGCACCTGCCTGTCATGCTTGCGGAAACCATGGCCCGGAAATACCACCGGAACGACCCTTCCCTGGACAAAGAGGTCATCACCGCCAGCCATATTTCCGGTTTCGACAAAGAGAATACCCTGTCGCAATTCACCGGCAGCCTGCTGCTCAAGACGAATTTCTACAACAATTTCATCAACTCGTTCGATGTAGAGATCCCCTCTCCCATCGGGACTTCAGGCAGCCTCTTTTACAATTACTATATTGTTGACAGTCTGAAGATTGATGCGAGGAAAACGTACCGGATCCGCTTCCATCCCAAGAAATACATTTCTTCCCCGGCCTTCGACGGGGAAATGGCCATTGATTCCGCCGATTTCGCCCTGCGGGAAATCCGCGTCAAGCTGCAGCGGGGCGGAAACACCAACTGGATCCGCGACCTGGCGATCGAAGTGGAAAACCAGCATGTGGGCGACACGGCCTGGTTCTACAAAAGCGACCGCATGTACATCGACTTGTGCCCGCAACTGTCGGATTCCTCCAAACTGGTCGCCATCCTGGGCCGCCGGCAGATGCATTACTACGACCCTTCCTTCTCTGTTCCCGAAACCCTGGGCGGAGACGACGGATACCGGGTCGAAGTCCAGCCGGGGGCGGCGGAAAAAGACCTCCGATGGTGGGACCAGGCCCGTCCCTATGCCCTTTCGGAAAAAGAGCGGGACATTTACCGGATGGTCGATTCCGTCCAGCGGACAGGGGCATACCGCTTTTCCTACAACCTGATCAACATGTTCTCGACGGGCTATGCGGAATTCGGAAAGATCAGCTTCGGCCCGTATGACCGGCTATACAGTTTCAACAACCTGGAAGGCAACCGCTTCCAGCTGGGATTCCGGACGACGAAAGCCTTCAGCCGGAAGATGCGGCTGACTGCCCATGGGGCCTATGGAACCCTGGACAAGGCGCTGAAAGGCAACGTGACCTTCGAGTACATGTTCGGGACGCTGCCCACCCGCAAACTGACGCTCCGGGCCCGCCACGACATCGCGCAACTCGGAAAAGGGACCAGTGCGTTCTCGGAGACCAACATCTTTTCTTCCGTCCTGGCGAAAAGCGGCGGAAGCGGGCGGAAAATGAGTCCGGTCACGGAATTCTCCGCCCGGTACGAACATGAATTCTCCGGAAATTTCACCGGAGTAGCCTTGCTGGAGCACAGGACCATCCATGCAAACCGCTTCGTGCCGATGGTGCTTCCCGACGGGACCCCGATTCCCGGTATCACCGCCGACCAGCTCCGGCTCAGCGGGCGTTTCTCCTGGGAGGAATCCGTCACACGCGGCGTTTTCGAGAAGCAATACATGTACACCCGGTTCCCTGTCCTGACCCTGGACCTGGCAGGGGCTGCCCGGATAGGAGATAACGCATACAGTTACAATTACTTCCGTCCCGAGATCAAATTGGAGTACCGGCTCCGGGTACCGCCCGCCGGCCACGCCGACATCCGGCTGAATGCCGGAAAAATATTCGGAACGGTCCCCTATCCCCTGCTCAAACTGCATGAAGGAAACGACACCTATGTCCTGGACCGCAGTTCCTTCTCCTGCATGAATTATTATGAATTCGCGTCCGATACCTGGGCCACCTTGTTCTATGAACACAATTTCGGCGGCTTTTTCCTCGGGAAGATTCCCGGCGTACGGAAATTGCAGCTGCGGGAGCTCTTCACCCTGCGCGGCGCCTACGGAACGATTTCCAGGCAGAACGACATGACCTTCGGCAACGGAGCCCAATCGAACCGGCTTCCGGTCTTCCCGGAAGGAATGTCCTCCTTGAAGACACCGTATGTCGAAGTCGGCGCGGGAATCGGGAACATTCTCCGCGTCCTGCGGATTGACGGATTCTGGCGCCTCACCCACCGGTACACGGATAAAAACGGAGTGAGGACGAAGTCAGACAACTGCTTCGCCCTCAACTGGGGTTTGGAATTCAAATTCTAAGCGGAACCCGGGACGCCGGCTATCCGGAATAATCCTTTGCCCGGAGAAGCTGGTCGACCGTATTGGATTCCCCGGCCGGCAACGTATAGGTGATGCGGACAAAGGCGGAATCGCGGATGAAATCGATGGCTCCCACTTCGATGCTTTCAATCGACAGGCCAGTCCGTTTTTCAAGGTCCGCCTTCAGCTCTTCCCGGCGCTCGGGTGTAACCAGGTCAATGCGGTCATATGTAATCAGTTTGGTTGAACGCAAGCGCCCTTTTTTCGCCGATTCCAGCAACCAGATCAAGCCGACCAGCATGCCGTTGGCCAGCACCAATTCCGCATAGGAAATATTCAGGGCCAGACCGTTGATGATGGAAATCGCGATAATGATGAACAGGTAGGTCATCTCGCGGACGGGCACCGTTTCCGTCCGGTAGCGGATCATGCCGAAAATGGCGAACAGGCCCAGGGCGAAGCCGATCTGCATCTTGATATTCTCCATGACGAACAGCAGCAGGAACATGGCCGAGGAGAACATCATGAAGGTGAAATAATAATCCCTGCGACGGCTCTTCCGGTAATACAGGAAATGTACGATCACCCAGGATACCAGCAGGTTGAAAGCAAAGTGCAAAAGCAGGTGGAGCAAACTCTGGGTATCATAGAGCGGAATCCCGAGGAAGGTGGAAGCCTGGGAAACTTCATAGCCGAATTCTTCCGCAATCGACGGATCAAACTCGGAAAAAACACTGGGGTCTGTCTGTAACGGTAACATATCTACTTATTAATTTTAATATTCGCTATCTTTTCCAACTGGTGGAATCTTTCCTTGAAGCGGTTTGCCTTGAGCCCCGGCGTCGTCATGACCGAGCCGATGCAATACTTGCTGATCCGCAGGGGATGGATCCGGTGCTGCAACAAGATGTTCCGCATCTGCGACGGGATGCGGCCGTCCTGCTTAAGCTCGATGATGACGGCATCCCCCAGACCGGCCTCCCGGCCATTGCGGTAGTTGGTAAAATGAAGCTGCATGTCGATGGTCAGCCGCTCCGTCCGCCCCGGATTCACCAGGGTAATCCGGTTGAATTCCGTCGTGAGGGCCGGAGAAAGCTCCGACACCTTGAACCAGGAATAGGTGTGCAGGAACTGCACGGCCGCGGCATCGTCCGCCAACCGGGAAAAACAGTCCGGATCCATCCTGACCCGTTTTTTCTTGGTCCGTCCGTTGTTCTGCTTCCGCTTGATTTCCAAATAGGTCTCCCCGTTGACTTCATAGGTGCGGACACGGACTTTCTGCCGCGTTTTCCGGCCGTTGTGATGCGCCAGATACATCTGCAAGCCGTCCGTATCGTAGTACAAGGAATTATACCCGGAAATCCGTTTCCCTTCGATTTCGCAAATGCGGTAACCGGCCGCGGCAGCATCCTCCAGCACGGCGACCAACTTGTCGCCATTCGTCACATACTTGGTATCCACACGGTTCATCAGGCGGATGGCATCCATCTCTTCCAGCGAGATAGACGGCATCCGTTCACAAACGGGCAGATAACGGGGGTCCGGTTGCATGGCACAAACGCGATCAGTCAGAGACAATATATTCGAAAATCTTAATGGTCAGCAATTTCCCATTGGGCGCATAATTGTACTGACGTTTCTTCGTTCCGTCCGAATTGTACTCGTACTTGCGGATGGAAACCGGTTTGTTGCGCTCATCATAATAAATGTCCTTGACAACCCGGCCGTTTTCCCCGTACTCGAAGGTCTCGCGCCATTTCTGGCCGTAACGGGTGTACTCGATTTCCTCGATCTTCCGACCCTGCTCATCATAGGTCGTCGTCCGGTCCAGCCAGCGGATCTTGCTTCTCGAATCCGTATTCCATTCCTTGATAGTCAGATTCTTCCGCCCTTCCCGCTTGGCCAGGGTCGCCGCATCCAACTGCTGCGCAAAAGAAGAATAAGAAAAGGCTGAGAGGAAGACCATGACAGCCATGGCAAATAAGCGTTTCATTGTATTGATTGTTTACTGTTTTACAAATTATCAAAAGCCGGTCCAAACACGCAATCTATCAGTGAACACCGGGGTTTTCTCCATGAATAACCGACAGGGAATCCATCCGGGACTTATACAGGAGCCGCAGCGAATCCAGCGCGGGGAGGTATGCCGCGCCGACGGGATCCGCCGGCGGAGAGGACATGGTCAGGGGATTGACCGGACGCCCGTTCTCCCATACCCGGAAATCCAGATGGGGCCCTGTCGCTGTCCCCGTCGCCCCGACATAGCCGATCACCTGCCCCTGCTTCACGCGTGCGCCCGCCTGGATGCCCGCGGCATAGCGCGACAAGTGCAAATAAGCGGTCGTATAAACTGCATTATGCCTGATTTTCACTGTTTTGCCGCCTCCGCCTCCCCAGCCGGCACTCAGAACGGTACCGTCGCCGATTGTCATGACAGGCGTCCCGGTCGGGGCGGCATAGTCCACCCCCGTATGGGCACGGACATCGCCATGGACCGGGTGCCGCCGGTGGTACGAGAAGCCGGAAGAAATGCGCGTGAACTGCAGCGGTGCTTTCAGGAAGGCCTTCCGGAGGCTCTCCCCTTCCGCATTCCAATAGACGTTCCCCCCATCCCCGCGGTCCAGCCGGATCGCCGGATACATGTTGCCGTCATGCTCGAATTCTGCATAATACACGGCGCCGATATCGATCAAATCTCCCTCGCAGGACAGATAGTCGTAGAGCACCCGGAAACGGTCTTCTTTCTGAAGCGCGAAGAAATCGATGGTCCAGGCATAGATCTCCGACAGCCGGAGAATCAGCAGCACCGGAGCCCCGGCCTGGGTCATATCGTTCCACAGGGAGGACTGGATGGTCACATCGGCATAACCGGAGAGGGTATCCACTTGACGCAGAACCCGCCAGGCGCCATAGGGTTCCGTACAACGGAACACCGTATGGGCAATCCGGTCTTCTTCGTAAACGACGTAGCGCAGCTCGCCGGAAAGCGAATCGGAATAAGCATCCCAATGATTCCCGGCACGCAAGCGGCGCACGTCGAAGACGGAATCAGCCGCCTGGGCAAGTTGGACAGAGGCCCCGGCATCCAGGCCGGCGCGGGTCATCCAGGCGGAAAAGATCTCCCCGGAAAGAATCTCGCCCGAAGATACGGCGAAAGAATCGGTACAGAAGCCAAGCGGATAGACGGTATCCCGCTGCGGGACGGGGTCCTGTGCACGGTGGAAAAACCGACAGGAGGACACGCCCTGGCACAGGGCCAGGGTACAGATCAAGGGCATGAGAATGCGCGTCCACGTCATGGTATACAAAATTAAGAATTCTGACCGGATATGCAAGTGATTCTTGCATCCGGACAGGGAATTCACTATCTTAGCAAGTTGAAACAGGTATTCCGGCATCTATGGAAATTCAACCCATCGCCCAATTCCGCGGTCCTTTCACCAGCAAATTCGGCCTTCCGCGCCAAAGCGGACTGGCCCCGCAGGTTACGGGACAGATTGTCTTCGAAAGCGAATTCCGCAACCGGGATGCGCTCCGGGGCCTGGATGGATTCGATCTGATCTGGGTCATCTGGGAGTTTTCCGCCAATTCCCGGCGGACCGGCGCCCCGGCCGGGTCCTGGCAGCCGACCGTCCGGCCGCCCCGGCTGGGCGGGAACACGGCCATGGGGGTGTTCGCCACCCGTTCCCCGTTCCGTCCGAATCCGCTCGGACTGTCCGCCCTGCGGATCGACCACATCGATTGGGAGACGTCGGAAGGGCCCGTTATCCATGTCCTGGGCGGCGACCTGATGGACGGTACGCCGATCTACGACATCAAGCCCTATCTTCCCTATGCCGACGCTTTCCCCGACGCCCGGGCCGGATTCGTGGACCAAACGGAATGGAAACCGCTGCAGGTCGTTTTTCCGGAGCATCTCCGCCGGGAATTCGCCCAGGGTCTGCCGGCGGGCACGTTTGCCGCGGCGGGGATTTCCGCCCTGGAGCAAGTGCTGTCGCTGGACCCGCGCCCGCATTACCAGCAGGACCCCGACAAGGAATACGGCATGATGTACGCCGGCATGGACATCCATTTCCGGGTCCGAGACAACATCCTGACTATTACACAAATCGATAAATTATGAGGCATTTGGGAAAATCCTTGCTCATCCTCCTGGCAGCGGCATGGATCCCTTGTGGATGCAGCCGGTTCCAAACGGTTCCATCCCCTGATTTTTCAGCGGCCGTCACGCGGGACTCCCTGCAATTGGTCGATGTCCGGACGCCGTCCGAATTCGAAGAAGGGCACCTTCCCGGCGCCATCAATCTCGATGTGCGCATGAACGGATTCGCGGACAGCGCCCTCACCCGCCTGGATGCTTCCCGCGGGGTTGCCGTGTATTGCCGAAGCGGGAAAAGAAGTGCGGCCGCAGCCGCCGCCCTCTCCCGGAAAGGCTTCCGCGGAGTCAATCTGGACGGTGGCATCCTCGCCTGGAAAGAGGCCGGAATGCCCGTGGCCGACCGCCACGATTACCTTGTTTCGGACGGGGATTTGGCCCCGGATTTCACGGTCAATCTCATGGACGGAAGCCAACGGACCCTCTCTGCCTTGCGCGGAAAAGTCGTCATGCTCCAGTTCACCGCGAGCTGGTGCGGCGTTTGCCGCCGGGAGATGCCCCATATCGAAAACCGGATCTGGCAGCGCCACAAAGAAAACCCGGACTTCGTACTGATCGGGATCGACCGGGAAGAAGACCGGCAAACCATGGAACGCTTCATCCAGCTGACGGGCATCACCTATCCGCTGGGCTTCGACCCCGTCAGCGAGATATTCGACAAATATGCCGTCCACAACTCCGGTATTACACGTAACGTATTGATAAACAAAGATGGACGCATTGTCTTGCGCACCCGGTTATATAATGAAGCTGAATTCGGGAAACTCGTTTCAGCCATCGACAGTCTTTTAATTCGATAATAACATGACTCCTTTTGCTGTCCTCCTGACCGTTGTCGCCTATTTTGCGGTCATGCTCCTGATCTCCTGGCTGTCCAGCCGCGGTAACGATAACAGCGGCTTCTTTACCGGAGGCCGGAAATCCCGCTGGTGGATTGTCGCCATCGCCATGATCGGGTCCAGCATGTCCGGCGTAACCTTCGTTTCCGTCCCCGGCATGGTCGGGACCAGTGCGATGGGGTATCTCCAGATGTGCCTGGGATTCTTCCTCGGATACCTCGTCATCGCCTATGTCCTTACCCCGTTGTATTTCCGTCTGAATGTCGTTTCCATCTACGAATACCTGGAGAAGCGCTTCGGCGTTTCCGCCTACAAGACCGGCGCATGGTTCTTCTTCATTTCCAAGATATTGGGGGCATCTGTCCGGCTCTTCCTCGTCTGCCTGACCCTGCAACTGCTCGTGTTCGAACCGATGGGGCTCCCCTTCTGGCTGAATGTCGCCATTTCCGCGGCCATCGTCCTGCTGTATACCTACCGGGGCGGCGTGAAATCGATCATCTGGACGGATACCCTGAAGACGGTCTGCATGATTGTCGCCGTGGTCCTGTGCATTGTTTTCATTGCCAAAGACCTGGGTCTCGACGGGAAAGGACTGGTCGCCACCATCCGCGGCAGCGGGATGTCCCGGATCTTTTTCTTCGATGACGTGAACCATCCGCAATACTTTTTCAAGCAGTTGCTCGGAGGCCTCTTCACCGTGGTGGCCATGACCGGCCTGGACCAGGACATGATGCAGCGGACGCTGAGCTGCAAGAATGTCAAGGATTCACAGAAGAACCTGATTACAAGCAGTTTGATGCAAATCGTCGTGATCTTCTTCTTCCTCTGCCTGGGCGTGCTCCTGTACACCTACGCCGGAGCACGGGGCATTGCGGAAACCGGAGACAAACTGTTCCCGGCTGTCGCGACATCCGGACAGCTGCCGATGATTGTCGGCATCCTGTTCGTCATCGGCCTGGTTTCCTGCGCTTACTCCGCGGGCGGATCCGCCCTGACTTCCCTGACCACCTCCTTCACCGTGGACATTCTGGGAACCAAAGGGAAGAGTGAGGAGGAAGTGACCCGTACCCGCCAGCGGGTCCACCTGCTGATGGCTGTCGGAATGGGTGTCGTCATCTATGTCTTCAGCCTGCTCAACAACACCAGCGCTATCGACGCCGTCTACAAACTGGCCAGCTACACCTATGGTCCCATTTTGGGCATGTTCGCTTTCGGAATCCTGACCCGCAAGCAGGTACATGACAAATGGGTCCCGCTGGTAGCCATCATAGCCCCGATCCTATGCCTGATCCTCCAGACCCATTCCGAGCAATGGTTCGGCGGATACAAGTTCAGCTATGAATTGCTGCTGTTCAATGCGTTGTTCGTCTTTATCGGACTGTGCTGCCTGATCCGGAAGGATCGCTGATCCCCAGGACATCCAGAATCTGCGGGAATCTCTCAACGCGGAAGAGGTGCTCGTGGTCGAACTCTTCCGTCTCTTCCAGGGCCCACAGCATCTCGAAGGGGATATGGATTCCGTATCCCCCCAGATGCAGGACGGGAGCGATATCGGACTTGAATGAGTTGCCGGTCATCATCAGTTCTTCCGGCCGGATTCCCATTTCCCGGCAAAGCTGCCGGTATTCTTCCTGCCCCTTGTCCGAGACAATCCGGATGGCATCGAAATAGGGAGCCAGCCCGGAGCGGGCGATTTTGTGTTCCTGATCCAGCAGGTCGCCCTT
>CADBPH010000298.1 GCA_902796455.1 uncultured Bacteroidia bacterium | reverse complement strand
CCGGTACGCTCGTTCAAGGGCAGCCCGACATGCTTGCTCACGAGCGGATCAGTCGTCGTGCTCATAAAGCCGCCCGACATGCTTGCTCAAAAGCTGACCACCCACCTTGTTTAAGACGCCGAACGGTCAGCTTGTTCATGATTTGAATAGTCAGCTCGTTCAAGGGTGGACCGGTCGGCTTGCGCAAAAGTTGATCAATCTGCTTGTTAAAAGGCTGTGTGTTATGCTTTTCCGAGGGCGGTGCGGATGGCTTGGTCGAGGTCTTCGATGATGTCGGCGGGGTCTTCGAGGCCGATACTGAGGCGCATCAGGTCCGGGGCGATGCCCGCTTCACGGAGCTGCTCGTCTGTCAGCTGGCGGTGCGTGTGTGAGGCCGGGTGCAGGATGCAGGTGTAGCAGTCGGCGACGTGGGTCTCGATGGTCACCAGCTGCAGCGCATCCATGAAAGCGTTGTCGACCGCGCGGCCGCCCTTCAAGGCAAAGGCGAGGACGCCGCAGGAGCCGTCCGGCAGATATTTCCGGGCGCGGTCATGCTCGGGGTCGCCGGGCAGGTCCGGGTAACGGATCCAGGCCACGGCGGGATTGTCCCGCAGCCAGGTGGCAACTTGCAGGGCGCTGGATGTGTGGCGGGGCATCCTTACGTGCAAGGTCTGCAGGCCGAGCCCGAGGTAGAAGGCATTCTGCGGGCTCTGGATGGCGCCGTAATCCCGCATCAGCTGGCTCGTCGCCTTGGTGATGTAAGCCAGTTTCCCGAATTTCTTGGTATATGTCAGCCCGTGGTAGGAAGGGTCCGGAGTCGTCAGGCCGGGGAACTTTTCCGCGTGGGCATCCCAGTCGAAATTCCCGCTGTCCACGATGGCTCCGCCGACGCTGACGCCGTGTCCGTCCATGTATTT
The DNA here is from genome assembly GCA_902796455.1 of uncultured Bacteroidia bacterium. GTDB lineage: Bacteria > Bacteroidota > Bacteroidia > Bacteroidales > UBA932 > Cryptobacteroides. The sequence continues at coordinate 4,940 of CADBPH010000298.1, read as the reverse complement.
TGTCGTGGAGTGGGTGACGATGTCGGCACCCCATTCGAACGGCCGGCAGTGAATCGGTGTCGCGAAAGTATTGTCAACGATCAGGGGAATCCCATGCTGGTGCGCAATCTTTGCAAAGCGTTCGATGTCAAGTACTTCTACGCCAGGGTTCGAGAGCGTCTCCCCGAAGAGCAGCCGGGTCTCGGGACGGATGGCGGCAGCGATTTCTTCGTCGCTAGCATCCGGGTGGATGAAGGTGACGTCAATGCCGAGCTTGCGCAGCGATGTCCCAAGCAGGTTGAAGGTGCCGCCGTAGATGTTCCCGGTTGCGACAATGTGCCCGCCGGCTTCGCAGATGTTGATGCAGGCAAAGAAGTTGGCGGCCTGCCCGGAGGATGTCAGCATGGCGGCCACACCGCCTTCCAGGGCGGCGATGCGGGCTGCCACCATGTCGTTGGTCGGATTCTGGAGGCGGGTATAGAAGTAGCCGCTGTCTTCCAGGTCGAAGAGCCGGCCCATCTGGTCGCTGGTTTCATACCGGAATGTCGTGCTCTGCACGATGGGGATCTGGCGGGGAGCGCCTTTGCCGGGCGTATAGCCGGCCTGCACGCAGCGCGTGCCGATTCGAAGCTTCTTGTCCATTTGTCGTGTTCTCTAACCGGAGGCGGCCCGGATGAAGAATCTGATCCGCTGCTCTCCTACAACAAAGGTAAGATGTGCCAGGGGAAAACGCAAGAAATCCACCCCTTTTTCTTATCTTTGTCTGTTTGGAAAATCAGACCGGCATGGAAGGACAAGTCCGGGATCCGCTCCGGAAAAAATGGGTCGCGCTGACGGCGGAGGAACGCGTGCGGCAATGGTTCATCGGCGTGATGCATGCGCAGATGGATATTCCCATGCACATGATGATGAGCGAGGTTTTCCTGCAATGCGGGGAGGGCCCCGTCCGGAAACGGTACCGTGCGGATATCCTGGTGTACGACAGGGAGTTGCAGCCGTTGATGGTGGTCGAGTGCAAGCGGCCGGATGTGGATTTGGATGGTGCTGTCCTGGAGCAGGCCATGCGTTATAACCGCATCCTGCAGGTCCGTTTTCTCGCAGTGACCAACGGGGACAGGACCATGCTGTTCCGCCGGGAGGACGGGTGGTTCCGGCCGGTGTCCGAGGCGCCCCGGTATGCGGACATGCTGGCGTACAATCCTGCCGGTCAGCAAAATATGGAAAAATAACTATGGCAGATTCGATTGCGGTAACGAACGGTTTCCTGGACCATCCCGTCTTCGCCCTGGTGGGCGAGGTGGCCCGCTCGTGCGGTGTGCGCGCTTTTGTCATCGGCGGTTATGTCCGGGACTGCTTCCTGGGACGTCCGTCGGATGATATCGACATTGTGGTGGAGGGGAGCGGCATCGCGCTGGCCGAGGCTGTCGCCGAGCGGATCCGGAAACAGGAAAGGCACAAATGCACGGTGTCTGTTTTCCGGAATTTCGGGACGGCCATGCTGCATTACCAGGGGACGGAAATCGAGTTCGTCGGCGCCCGGAAGGAGTCATACGACCGCTCCTCCCGCAAGCCTGTTGTGGAAAACGGGACGCTGGAAGACGACCAGCGCCGGCGGGATTTCACCATCAATGCCATGGCCTTCAGTCTCCAGCAGGAAGATTACGGATCCCTGGTCGACCCTTTCGGGGGCATCCGGGATTTGTCGGCGGGCATCATCCGGACGCCATTGGACCCGGAGGTGACCTATAGCGACGATCCGTTGCGGATGCTGCGGGCCATCCGGTTCGCGACCCGGCTGTCGACGGACCAGGCGCCGTTCCAGATCGTCCCGGAATCCCTGGCGGCCATGCGCAAGATGCATGGGCGGATGGGGATCCTGTCCAAAGAACGGATCGCCGAAGAGGTGAATAAGATCCTCCTGTGCAGGCGGCCTTCGCTCGGGTTCCGGCTGATGGACCAGACGCTTTTGCTGGATCATGTCCTGCCGGAGCTGTCTGCGTTGAAGGGCGTGGAAACGGTTGACGGAAAGGGACATAAGGATATATTTTCCCATACGCTGCAGGTGCTGGACAATGTGGCGGCGACGGAGGAAGAACCGAATCTGTGGCTCCGCTGGGCCGCCTTGCTCCACGATATCGGAAAGCCGCAGAGCAAGCGTTTCGATCCGGCTCTCGGGTGGACCTTCCACGGGCACGAAGTCATCGGCGCCCGCATGGTGCCCCGTATCTTCCAAGCCCTGAAAATGCCGCTCAATGAGAAAATGAAATACGTCCAGAAATTGGTTTCCCTCCATCACCGGCCCATTGCGCTGGTGGATGAAGAGGTGACGGATTCGGCGGTGCGGCGGCTGCTCTTCGATGCCGGGGACGATATCGATGACCTGATGCGCTTGTGCGGGGCGGACATTACCTCGAAGAATCCGGCGAAGGTGGCGCGGGTGAAGGCGAACTTCCAGCTGGTCCAGCAGAAACTCGTGGAAGTGGAGGCGAAGGATGAGATCCGCAATTTCAAGAATCCGGTGACGGGCGAGCGGGTGATGGAAGTCTATGGGATTCCGCCGTGCCGGGAAATCGGCCTGATCAAGGAATATGTCAAAAATGCCATCCTGGACGGTGTGATCGAGAATGATCCGGACCAGGCGGAGGCCCTCATGCGTACCTATGCTGCGACGCTTGGATTGACCCCGAAATGCTGACGGATGAATACATAACCTATCTTTCCTCGGTCCGGCGTTATTCTCCCCGGACGGTGGAGATCTACGCCGATGTGCTCCGGCGCTTCGTGGAGTATTCCTGTGATGCATCGTCGGACAAGGCCTTGAAGGGGGCGCTGACTTCTGCCGGGATCCGGAATTACGAGGTGCATTTGCTGGATGAGAAAAAGGAAAGCCCGCGGACGGTGCATCTGCACCTGTCGGTGCTCAGCGGCTTCTGCCGCTTCCTGGTCCGCCAGGGGGCGATGGCATCCAATCCGGTGCCGACAGTCAGCCGCCCGAAGGTGGCGCACCGTCTGCCGGATGTTTTCCGGGAAGAGGCCCTGCAGAAATACATGGAGCGGACGGCCGCGGATGCCGGGCCGGACACCCTTTCCCTGATTACGGGCCGGGACAAGGCCTCGGTCTCTCTGTACAACCGCCGTCTGCAGCGGCTGGTCATTTCGCTGCTCTGGGGGACGGGAATCCGCCGCAGTGAACTGGTATCCCTGCAGGTCGGATCGGTGGATTTTTCCAGGCGGGTCCTGCGCGTACGGGGGAAGGGCGATAAAATGCGAGAAATTCCGCTGATTCCTTCTTTATGTGAGGAAATTTCTTTATATTTACAAGCAACAGGTTCTTTGACAGGTTGTCGGCCGCAGGCGGCGGATCCGCTGCTGGTGACCTCGCAGGGCAGGCCGCTGTATCCGGTCTATGTGGACCGGGCAGTCAAGGCGGCCCTGGGGCAGCAGGAGGACGTGACCGGACGGAAGTCCCCCCATGTACTCCGGCATACCCTGGCAACGGAATTGCTGGATGCAGGCGCAGACTTGAATTCCATCAAGGAATTGCTGGGACACGCCTCGCTTGCAGCGACGCAGGTCTACACCCACAATTCGGTCGAGAAGCTGAAAAAAGTTTATTTAAACGCCCATCCCCGGGCAAAAAGAGGAGGTAATCATGGAGATTAGAGTTAAATCCCTGAAGTTCGACGCAGACCAGAAACTGCTCGATTTCATTGAGAAGAAGGTTTCCAAGATTGAAAGATTCGACGAAACCATCACGGACGTGGAAGTGGCTTTGGCCCTCCTTGAAAAACCTGACAACAAATCCGTTAAGTTGCAGGCGCATGTGCCGGGCGGCAACCTCGTCATCGAACGCAGCGCGAAGACGTTCGAGGAGGCCGTGAACGACTGTGTGGATGCGATGAAGGAGAAACTGGTCAGGAACAAAGAAAAAAGATACGAAGTTTAATCCTGTGGCGGCTTCACGAAGCCGCCTTTTTTCTGAGAAACAGCTTCTGAATGGCGAAAGAGAAGATTGATGCGGGAGCGCAGTGTGCGAAGATCATCCGGGATGTCGAAGCGGGGGTCTTCGCACCGGTGTACTTGCTGATGGGCGAGGAACCGTATTATCCGGACAAGGCTTGCGATGCCATTATCCGTCATGCGCTTTCGGACGGGGAGCGGGATTTCAACCAGACCGTCTGGTATGGCCCGGACGTGGATGCGGGCATGGTTGCTTCCGAGGCGCGGAGTTATCCGATGATGGCGGAGCGCCGCCTGGTGGTGCTGAAGGAGGCCCAGAACATGCGCTCCCTCGAGCAGCTGGCCGTTTATTTCGAGGAGCCGATGGAGACCACGGTTCTCGTGATCCTGATGCACGGGGCCAGTGCGGACAAGCGGAAAGCCTTCTACAAGAATGCCCTCAAGTGTGGGGTCGTGCTGGAATCCAATCCCTTGCGGGATTATGAGATGGACCGGTGGATCTCATCGTATTATTCCGGCCGCGGGTTGTCGATTGCACCGGAGGCCGCCGCCTTGCTGGCCGAATATGCCGGCACGGACCTGGGCAAGATTGCCCTGGAGACGGACAAATTGTTGAAGAATCTTCCTGAGGGGACGACTGCCGTTACGGCGGCTGATATCGAGAAGAATGTCGGGATCAGCCGGCAGTACAGTGTATTCGAGCTGACCAAGGCCCTGTCGTTCAAGGATGCCCCGGCTGCCCTGAAGATTGCCGCCCACATCGGTGCAGGGGCCCGTTTTTTCCTGACCGTTCCCGTCAGCGCCCTGTATACCCATTTCAGCCGCATCCTCAAGTATGAGGCCCTCCTGATGCAGAATCCCCGGCCGTCCCCGCAGGAGAAGGCGGCGGTTCTCGGGGTGAATCCCTATTTTTTCCGGGAATACGACGCGGCGGTGTCGAATTATCCGTTGCGCAGTTGCATGGGCGTGATGTCCTTGCTGGAGGAGTATGACTACAGGGG
>CADBPH010000297.1 GCA_902796455.1 uncultured Bacteroidia bacterium | reverse complement strand
TCCTGGCGCACTTCGCACCGCGGAAGGCTTACCACGACCTGCATGATCTTGATATTCAGCTCCTGCTGTGCTTCTTCCACGGCTTCCCGGATTGGAACCGATGCCTTCTGGGGATTGAATACCGCGCTGTTGCGGATGCCGTCGGAAGGCCTTTCCTTGTAATAGAGGATCTGGATGTCTTCTCCGGAAATCCGCGCTACGGTCAGCGCGATTTTCGAAGACCCCAGGTCGACGGCGGCAATGTATCTCTCTTCCATATCGTTATACTTTTATTTCTTTCTGCAGATGATTTGTCCGGAATACTTGACATTCACGGAGCCGTAATAGCCTTCCTCCTTGGACGGGGCGATGTACTTGTAGTAATTTTCCATCCGGGCGAACTTGCCGGGAATATCTTCCGGAAGTCCGAACAAGAAATGTTCCCGACCGGTGACGGGCTGCAGGACGACTTCTCCTTTTTTGTCTGTCCGGATGGAGCGGAAGGCACCGTTCCAGGCCTTGTTCCCGTCGATGTAGCCCAGCAACTGGATGATTCCCGCCAGCCAATCCCGTTCCGCCTGGGTTTTCGGCAGACCCTTGAAGGCGTTGTCCGCCGAAATGGGCGTTTCTCCCTCGATGACGGTGACGGGGGAAGTGTATTTGCTTGCCAGCGGGAAAAGGTAGCCGGTCGCATCGGCGTAGAACCCGCCCTGGGGCGTCTTGAACCGGACCAGCGGGTCGCGCTGCGCCACTTCCACGTGGAGAACCCCGTCCTGCGTGACGTAGGCTTCGCTTTGCCGGATGGCGCTCCTGCCGTTGAGGATGGTTTCAATCCGGGAAAGGTCCACGCTGTCCAGCCGCTGGCCGATGAAGACACCGTATTCCTTGTCGAGGATGGCCTTGACATCCTCCGCGGAGACGAACCCCAGCCGGGCGGTATCGAGGATTTTAACCTCCAGGGCAGTGCAGGCCGTCTGGCGGCGCGCATCATCTGCCTTCCTCCCGGTCAGCATCAGGAGCAGCAGGATGACGAGCAATATGGCCGCGGCCAGGGACAGCTGGAGCGTTCTTTTCATAGAAGGGGGTTATAGGGTTCCTTTTAAGCGTTTCTCAAGCATTTCAGTAATCGGTCCGATGAACCGGTCGATATTCCCGGCACCGAATGTAACCAGGACGTCCAGCGGTTCCTTCCGCAGGTAATCCATCAATTCTTCCTTGTGCAGGAGGACTTTCTCCGGGGCGGTTACGGCATTGAAAATCAGTTCGGAGGTTACGCCCGGGATCGGTTCCTCCCGTGCCGGATAGATGTCCAGCAGGATCAATTTGTCCAGCCGGCTGAGTGACTGTGCAAAATCCGGTGCGAAATCCCGGGTGCGGGTGTACAGGTGCGGTTGGAAAATGCCGGTCAGTTTGCGCCCCGGAAACATATCGCGCAGGGCTCCGATCGCGCTGGCAAGTTCGGCCGGATGATGGGCATAATCGTCCAGGTAGGTCAGCTGCGGCGTGTTCAGGTGCACGTCCAGCCGGCGCATGACTCCTTGGAATGATCCGATGGCTTTTCGGACGGCTTCCGGTGCAATGCCGTATTCCAGGCAGATTGCCGCGGCCGCGATGCTGTTTTCAACATTGAGCCGGCCCGGTACGCCGGGACGGATCTGCTCCAGGACGCCGCCCGGATAAACCAGGTCGAAGACATAGTGTCCCAGTTCATCCACATGCAGGTTCTCGCCGTGATAATCCGCGGCCGGGTCGCTGGTGTGGTAGGTCAGGATGCGGGCGGGCGTATCCCCGGTTCCGAGCGGGAGGCCGGACTTGACAATCAGTGTTCCGCTGACCTGGGAGGCGAAATCCCGGAATGCCTGCCGGTAAGCCTCGGCGTTTCCGTAGATGTCCAGGTGGTCCGGGTCCATGGCCGTGATGACGGCGATTTCGGGGAAGAGCTGCAGGAAAGAGCGGTCGAATTCATCTGCCTCGGCGACAATTGTTCCCCGTGTGCTGACCAGCAGATTGGTCCGGTAATTCTTCGAAATGCCGCCCAGGAATGCGGAGCAGCCTTCACCGCTCTCGGTGAGGATGTGTGCGGCCAGGGTACTGGTCGTGGTCTTCCCATGGGTGCCTGCGACGGCGATGCACCGCTGCCCGCGGGAGATTTCCCCGAGCATCTGGGAGCGCTTGATGACGCGGTATCCTGCGCTGCGGGCCTTCACGAGCTCTCCGAAGTCTTGCGGGACGGCGGGTGTATAGACCACCAGGGTTTCTTCGACCGGGACGGGGATCCGTGACGGTAAATCTTCATAGTGGACATTGATCCCTTCCGATTCCAGCGACCGGGTCAGGTCGGAAGGGGTTCTGTCATATCCGGATACGGCGAGCCCTTTTTGCTTGTAATACCGGGCGATGGCACTCATGCCGATCCCGCCGATTCCGATAAAATAGATATTCTTGTATTCCATTTGTTTACTTAACTAGTTTATAGGCTTCGTCTGCGATGGTCTTCGCCGCATCCGGCAGGGCCAGCGCAGCGATGTTCTCCTGCATGCGGGCGATTTTCTTCGAATCTTTCAGCAGGTACAGGGCGGTTCCCATGAGTTTTTCCCGTGCCTCGTCATCCCGTACCATCAGGGCCGCGTCTTTGCGGACCAGGGCCATGGCGTTGTGGGTCTGGTGGTCTTCGGCGACGTTGGGAGAGGGAACGAAGATGGCGGCCCTGTGGGCTGCGCACAGTTCCGAGACCGTGCTGGCGCCCGAGCGGGAGATGACGACATCCGCCACGGCATAGGCCAGGTCCATCCGGCCGATGAAGTCGGTATGGTGGATGAAGGAAAGATTCTCACCTCCGAAGCCCTTTTCACGGGCTGCTTCCATGAATTCGTCGATTCCGGCTTTATAGTAACGTCCGCACTGCCAGAGGATTTCAACATTCTCGCCTCCGGTGCAACCTTCTTCAATCCATGTCCGGACGGCTTTGTTGAGGGTGCCGCTGCCCAGGCTGCCTCCGACGATCAGGATGTGCTTCTTGGCCGGATCGAGATGGTAATAAGCCAGCCCTTCCTGCACCATTTCCGCCGTAGGCGGGACGATTTCCTTCCGGATGGGGTTCCCGCTCATGACAATCTTCTGGGCCGGGAAAAACCGCTCCATTCCGTCATAGGCGACGCAGATGCAGTCCACCTTTTTGCCCAACATCTTGTTGGTCAGGCCGGCGAATCCGTTCTGCTCCTGGATGAGCGTCGGGATTTTCTTGCGCTGGGCGGCCAGCAGGAGGGGAGCGCTGGCGTATCCGCCGACCCCGATGGCGATATCCGGCCGGAAATCCTTGACAATCTTTCCGGCACGGCGGATGCTGCCCATCAGCTTGAACGGAACCGTGATGTCATTCAACAGATTCTTCAGGCTGAACTGACGCTGCAGGCCGACGACGGGAAGTCCCACGATCCGGTATCCGGCCGCGGGGACTTTCTCCATTTCCATCTTGCCCTCGGCGCCGACGAAAAGGATTTCGCTTTCCGGGTTCAGTTCCTTCAGTTTATTCGCAATCGAGATGGCCGGGAAAATGTGTCCTCCCGTGCCTCCGCCGCTGATGATGATCCGTAAAGGTTTGTATGTCATGACTTATCAAATATCGTAAATGTTTTCCAGTGTATCCATTTCGTCTCCGACCGGGTCGGAGGCTTCGACAATCGGCTCCGCGGCAAAGGTTTCTTTATCAATCTTCTTCTTGGCCATCCGGCTGATGGAGAGAATGATGCCGAAAGCGATGCTGAAGCAGAGGAAGGAAGCGTTGCCGTGGCTGATCATGGGGAGGGTCTGGCCGGTAAGCGGCCCCAGGTCGACGTTGACGAACATGTGCAGGAGCGCCTGGCCGGAGATCAGGATGACGAGCCCTGCGACGGCGGTTTTGGCGAAAACGCTGTCACAGTTGCGCACGATGATGGAGCCCCGGGCGAGGAGGCTGCCATACAGGATCAGGACGACCAGCGCGCCGAACAGGCCGTATTCTTCCACGATGAAACTGAACATGTAGTCTCCGAACATGACCGGGACGATATAGCGCTGGGTGCTGCGTCCGGGACCTTTCCCCATCAGGCCGCCCTCGCTGACCGCCACCTTGGCACTGATGGGCTGGCGGACTTTGTCCAGGACTTCCTGGAACTCCTTGGTGCCCCGTTTCTGCGCAAGCAGTTGCTGTTCAGGATTTTCCGAGAATCGCTTGATCCGCTCGGCAGCGGTGTAGACCCGCTCGAACACCTTTCCCTCCGTGGCCAGGGATACGCCTACGGCCAGTCCGATCAGCACCACGCCGACCAGGGCGAAGGGAATCAGCTCCCGGATCTTGATGCCGCCGATCAGGATGGTTACGCCCATGATGAGTCCGATGAAAGCGGCGGCGGAGTTGCTGCCGTCCATCAGCCCGACGCAAACGATCAGGATAGGCCCGTAGATATAGAATGCTTTCTTCCAGAAGTCCCTGCCCATGAAGGAGAAGTACCGGGTTTCAGCCAGGGAGTTCGCCAGGGTGAAGCCATCTTTGCGGTACGTATCCACGGCCCAGGCCAGGTACATGACCATCGCGACTTTGACGACCTCCGAGACGTGGAGGGTGAATTTGCCCATGATGCTCAGGGCGCGGGTCGCGCCGTTGATATTAACGGGTTTGATGCCGCCGAGGCTGATGTGGAAAACCAGCATGGACAACAGGCCGAGGGAGAGGATGAACCCGAATTGGGAGATGAACCGGAAAAACTTGATCCGCTTGATATTATAGCACCCGATAATCAGCGCGAGACCGAGCGCTGCGATTTTCATCTGTTCGACGATGATGGCGCTGCGCGTACTTTTTGTCTCGATGGCCAGTAGCGAGGTCGACGAAGAAATGGCCAGGATGGAAATCATGATCAGCAACAGCACGATCATCCATACGATCTTGTCCCCCTCGAAGTTGTCTACGAAGTTCCAGAATCCGCCTTTTCTTTTTGTCTTTCCTGCCATCTCTGCTGATCGGTTGGGTTTATTTACAGGTTGCGTACCGCCTCTTTGAATTTGTCCCCGCGGTCCTCATAGTTGGCGAAGAGGTCGAAACTGGCGCAGCAGGGGCTCAGCAGCACGACATCTCCGTCCGCGGCGAAACGGCTGGCCGCCTGGACGGCTTCTTCCGCCGACAGGGTGTCCGTCATGTTCGCGCCGCCCACGATGCCTTCGAATGCTTCATGGATTTTGGTGTTGTCCACACCCATGCAGACGATGGCTTTCACTTTTTCTTTCACCAGGTCCTCGAGGACGCTGTAGTCATTGCCCTTATCCTTCCCGCCGACAATCCAGACCACTGGTTTTTTCTGGCACTCAAGTGCATACCAGGCTGCATCCACGTTGGTTGCCTTTGAATCGTTGATATACAGGACGCCGCCGACGCTCAGCACGGGTTCCAGGCGGTGGGCGATGGGCTGGAAGGTCTCCAGGGATTCGCGGATGATCCGGTTGTCGATTCCGGTTGCCTTGGCGGCCAGGGCGGCAGCCATGGAATTATAGATGTTGTGCTTCCCGCCGAGCGCGAGTTCTTTCAGGTAGACGTCGCATTCGTCCTCGCCATAGCGGACCACCATTTTGTCGTCCTTGACGAAGGCGCCCTGTTCCACCTCTCCTTTCTGCGTGAACGGCAGTTTCTTGCATTGCAGGACAATCTGGCTGAGGTGGCCGACCGTGATCTCGTCGTCCGAGTCGAAGATGAAGCAGTCTTCCCGGCTGAGGTTGCGGGTGATCCGGAATTTGGATTTCACATAGTTCTCCATCTTGTAGTCATAGCGGTCCAGGTGGTCCGGGGTGATGTTGGTGATGATGGCGATGTCCGGGTGGAACTCATAGCAGTTGTCAAGTTGGAAACTGCTGATTTCCAGCACATAATAGTCGAAATGTTCGGTGGCGACCTGGTAGGCGTAGCTCTTGCCGATGTTTCCGCCGAGTCCCACGTTCAGCCCCGCCTGCTGCAGCAGGTAGTAAATCAGGGTGGTCGTCGTTGTCTTGCCGTTGCTTCCGGTGATGCAGATTTTTTTCGCCGAATCGTAACGGCCGGCGAATTCAATCTCCGAAATGACCGGGATGCCCTTGTCCATTACCTTGCGCACCATGGGGGCGGTAGAAGGGATGCCCGGGCTCTTGACGATTTCGTCTGCGTTGAGAATCAACTCCTCGCTGTGGACGCCCTCTTCAAAAGGGATGTCCCATTTCCGGAGGGTCTCGACATACTGTTCCCCGATTTTCCCCTTGTCCGAGAGGAAGACATCAAATCCTTTCACTTTGGCCAATACGGCGGCTCCGACACCGCTTTCTGCTCCACCCAAAACAACGACTCTTGCCATATCTAATTCTATTATTTTATGCTAAAAGGTTCATATTCATATTATCGGATTTTCAGCAGGGCGAGGGTGCTGACGGCGAGGATCAGGCCGATGATCCAGAACCGTGTCACGATCTTGGCTTCGGGAATCGCCCGCTCCGGCTTGGAAATCAGGGCCGGGATCCCTTCTTTCTGGAAGTGGTGGTGCAGGGGAGTCATCTTGAAGATCCGCCTGCCCTCCCCGTATTTCTTCCGGGTATATTTGAAGTAGAAACGCTGCATCAGGACGGACAGGCTCTCGACCAGGAAAATTCCGCACAAGATGGGCAGCAGCAACTCTTTCCGGATCAGGATCGCGCTGACGCCGATGATGCCGCCGATGGTCAGGCTGCCGGTGTCGCCCATGAATACCTGGGCCGGGAAGGAATTGTACCAGAGGAATCCGATCAGGGCTCCGACGAAGGCGGACATGAAGATCGCCACCTCGCCGGTTCCCGGGATATACATGATATTGAGATAGTTAGAATTCAACAGGTTGCCGCTCAGCCAGGCCAGGATGCCGATGACCACTCCGACGATGGCGGAGGTTCCGACAGCCAGGCCGTCCATGCCGACGGTCAGGTTGGTGCCGTTCGAGCATGCCATCACGACCAGGACGATCATGACGACGTAGATGGCCCATTTGCAATACCATCCCCATTTCCCCTTGAAGGGGGAGAGCCATTTGTAATCGAACTCGTGGTTCTTGACAAAGGGAATGGTGGTCTTGGTGCTCTTGATGACATCCTGATTCTGCCAGGTGCTGTTTTCGATAAGCCTTTCCGAGTTGACATCCAGTTCGTTGCTGTCCTGGCTGACATAAACGGTCGGGTCGCTGACCTTGACTTTCTCCCGGACGACAATGTCCGGGTTGAAGCAGACGGTCAGTCCGATGGCCAGACCCAGGATAAGCTGCAGGCCGAGCTTCCCTTTCTCGCTCATGCCTTCTTTGTTGTGCTTGAAGACTTTGATGTAATCGTCCGTGAAGCCGATCGCACCGCACCAGAGTGTCGTCAGCAACAGCAGGAGGACGTAGATGTTCGTCAGGTTGCAGAACAGCAGGGCGGAAATGACGACGGCGAGGATGATGATGACTCCGCCCATGGTCGGGGTGCCCTTTTTCTGCATCTGGCCTTCAAGACCGAGATCCCGGATGGTTTCACCGATCTGCTTGCGCTGCAGCCAGTGGATGATCCTTTTACCGGCGAAGAACGCAATGAGCATGGCGGTGATGCTGGCGAGCATGGCCCGGAAAGACAGGTAATGCATCAACCCCTGTCCCGGGATGTCGTAGCCCTTCAGTGCTTCAAACAAATGGTATATCATGGTTCAGGTCTGTTTACTGGTTTTCCATTGCGGCAAATACTTCCGCGACAATTTCCCGTTCGTCGAAATGGCGGTGTTCCGTTCCGATGATCTGGTAGGTTTCATGTCCTTTCCCGGCGAGCAGGATGGTGGCTCCTTGCGGGGCGAGCATCAGGGCCGTCCGGATGGCTTCCCGGCGGTCGGCGATGAAGAGCGTCTTGCTCCCTGCGGCCGGACTGAATCCCTTCCGGATGTCTTCCAGGATGTCTTCCGTCTTTTCCGTGCGGCTGTTGTCGGACGTGACGAAAATCCGGTCGCTGTATTTTTCGGCCACGGCAGCCATCTCGGGCCGTTTGGTTTTGTCCCGGTCTCCGCCGCAGCCGAACAGGCAGATCAGGGTGCGCTTCGGGGCGATGTCCCGGAGGGTCTTCAGGACGTTCTCCAGGGCGTCGGGGGTATGGGCGTAATCCAGGACAACGCTGAGGTCCCGCGGGCCGCGCAGGGTCTCCAGCCGGCCTTTTGCGGAGGATAACTTGCTGATTGCGACGAGGGTTTCATCTTCCTCCGCCCCGAGCAGGCGGGCCGTCGCGTAGATGGCCAGCAGGTTGTAGGCATTGTGCTGGCCGATCAGCCGCGTCCAGGTTTCCTTGCCGTCCAGTTTCAGCTGCATGCCGTCGAAGCTTTCTTCCATGATGCGGCAGGTGTGGTCCGCGAGGCTCCGGCAGGAATACGTGACAACTTTCGCTTTCGTGTTCTGGACCATGACGCGCCCGTTTTTATCGTCGATGTTGATCAGCGCGAAGGCATCGGCGGGCAGGCTGTCGAAAAAGAGTTTCTTGCAGCGGAGATACTCCGCGAAGGTCTTGTGGTAGTCCAGGTGGTCATGGGTCAGGTTCGAGAAGATGCCGACTTTGAATTGCAGGCCGGCCACGCGTTCCTGTTCCATGCCGATGGAACTGACCTCCATGAAGCAGTAGGCGCATCCTTCCCGGACCATCTCTGCCATCAGGGCATTCGTGGTGATCGGGTCGGAGGTCGTGTTCGATGTCTCCAATTCCCTGCGTCCCACGTAATTGGCAATCGTTGAAAGCAGTCCGCAGTGGTATCCGAGGTCCATGAACAGGTTGTACAGGAGCGTGACCGTCGTCGTTTTTCCGTTGGTCCCCGTGATTCCCACCAGCGTGAGTTTCCGGGACGGGTTGTCGTAGAAGTTGGCGGCTGCGACGGCCAGGGCATGGCGGGCATGGGCCACTTTGACAAAAGCGACCCGTCCGATGGCTTCAATATGCCCGGACTTCGCTTCGCCGTCGTGGGCCGGACTGATGCGGGCCAGTGCGGCGGCGAGCGCCTGCTCATCGTCGTACATGACGGCCGCGGCGCCGCTTTGGACGGCACGGTCGATGTACTCGTGTCCGTCGCGGGCGAACCCTTTCACGGCGACGAAGAGGGCGCCGGGGCAGGCTTTGCGGGAATCATCGCAAATGCTCCGGATCTCGGTCGCGGCGTCTCCCTTGATGGAGAGAACCCCTGTATCCTGTATGATTTGTTCCAGTTTCATTTCTTTGCTGTTTTTGTTTCCGCTTCCGGCTTCACCGGGCTGTTCCACCTGGGCATGTTCCCGGTCCGGGCAAGGGTCTGCCGGCCGGCGGGGTCGAGGACGTAGACCTTATCCACGATTTCGCGGAAGGCCATGGCGGGCAGGGTGCCGCCGTAAAGGGTCCCGACGCCGGGTTTGGAATAGAGTACGACGATGGCCGTGTAACGGGGCGTCTCCGCCGGGAAGAAGCCGACGAACGTGGCCTGGTACTGGATGCGTCCGCGGGCGTCGGCATACCCGCCGCCGCTCTGGGCGATGCGTGCCGTTCCGGTCTTGCCGGCGACCGTGCAGCGCGCCCCGGACAGCCGGGTCTTGCCGGTCCCTTCTTCCGTGACACGCATCAGGGCCTTGGTCAGGGAGTCGGCCGTCGTACGCGAGCAGATGGAGCCGTTCAGGACGCTGGGCCCGCGTTTTTCCCGGACAATCCCGTTTTCTTCGATATCTTCCACCAGGTAGGGTTTCATCATCTTGCCCTTGTTGGCGATGGCATTGTAGAACGTGACGATGTGCAGGGGCGTTTCTGCGACAGAGTACCCGATGGCGACGGAGCCGAGGTCGGTATTGCTCCAGTACTTGGAGTCCGGCGAGGGGATGGTCGGCGAGCGGAAACCGTCCAGGTCGAAGTCGAAGGCTTCACCCAGTTTATGGCGGTACAGCTTGTCAATCATCTTTTTCGGGTCCTTCCCGTAATGGTCGATGGCCAGCCGGCGGAAAACATAGTTCGAAGAAATCTCGAAACCGTGCAGGATACTGATCTTGTCCGTATGGTGCTGCCGCTCGTAATCCAGGATGTGGTCGTCGATTGAGAATCCCTTCACGACGCCGTGGTTGGTCGGAATCTCGTCGCTCAGGCGGACTTTCCCGTCTTCGAGCAGACTCATCAGCGTCGTGCTCTTGAAGACGGATCCCGGTTCTCCGGCCCGTCCGATGGCCATGTTCAGGCTCTCGTTCATCCGTCCCGTGGTCGTGTCGCGCAGGAGGTTGACCATGGCCCGCACGGCCCCGGACTCCACGTCGAGGATGACGCAGCACCCGCCTTCCACTTTCGGATTCTCTTCAATCTGCGTGCGGAGCGCCTTATCTGCAATGTCTTGGATATCAATGTCAATGGTGGTCCGTACGTCCAATCCGTCCTGCGGCCGGACATAGGCGCTGTCGTAGTTGTGGATCAGCCCCTTGTTGTCCGTTACGCGCATCCATTCGAAACCTTCCTGGCCGTGGAGGATGTAATCGTACCGTCCTTCGATGCCGATATGGCTGTTTCCGTTGGACCGGCTGTTATCCTTGACATAGCCGATGGTTCTCCTGGCCAGGGCCCCGTAAGGGTACTGGCGGGTATCCATCTTGACCCATTGGAGTCCGCCTTTGTATTTGCCTTCGCTCCACAGGGGCAGGCTCTTGAGTTGCTGCAGGGTCTCGTGGTCGACCTGGCGGCCGATGCGCATGAATTTCTTTCCGCTTTCCCGCCCGGAAATGATCTGGTTGTAGTATTCATCCGCCGATTTGTCCCGCCAGATTCCGGCCAGTTCCCGGCTGAGTGCCTTGGCTTTGTCGCGCCATTCCTTTTCTTTCGCCTTGTCGCCCGCGAAAGCCTCTTTTTGGACGGTGCAGTCCATGTAGGCCTGGTACATGGGGGTGGACATGGCCAGCAGGCGGCCGTCATGGGCGAGAATGGCGCCGCGCAGGGGCTCCAGCTCTTCCTTGACGCTCCGGGGACGGAAGAAATCCGCGATGGCCGGATCCGGTTTGTAGAACAACTGGATGTGGACGATCCGGATCAGGATCACGGCTGCGGCCAGCAGGAACAGGATATAGATCGAGTACAGGATCATGCCGATTCTGTCCCGTTTCTTACCTTGTGTCTGAACCTGTTTTGCCATAGCCACGTCCGTTATTTTTCCAGGATGACCGCCGGATTATCCGGGAGGGTGACATCCGATCCTGCCTCGCGCAGCATCTGCTCGACGGTGCTGACCCGGTCGAAGCTGACCATCTGCACGGTCTTCTGCGCATGATATATCTTCAGGTTGGTCAGGGTCTCCTTGTTCTTCTCGACCCGGACCATCGTATTCTCGATCTTGATTCCCAGCCAGATCATCAGCCACAGCAGGAAAAACGTATAGATGATGTGGAGGAAATACTTGTCGCAGCGGAGCCGGACAAGGAATTCTCCCCGCAGGATCGCGACGGCGCTGTTGCGCAGTGCTTGCCATATATTGCCGATCTTCATGCGTCTGCCTCCTTTTCTGCTACCCTGAGTTTGGCACTTCTGGCCCGCGTGTTCGCGGCGATTTCCGCCTCGGCGGGCACAATGGGTTTCTTGATGGCCGCCTTGAGCGGCGCTTCGATGTTTCCGTAAAAATCCTTGACCGCCTCTCCCGCGATGTTCCCGGTGCGGATGAAATTCTTGACCATGCGGTCTTCGAGCGAGTGATAGGTGATGACGGCCAGCCGTCCGCCCGGGCTGAGCACCTTCGCCGCTCCTTCCAGGAATTTCTCGAGCGAGCGCATCTCCTGGTTCACTTCGATCCGCAGGGCCTGGAAGACCTTGGCGAGGACCTTGTGGGCGGCATGGGCGGGCAGCATGGGGGTAAGGGCGGCTTCCAGTTGTCCGGTCGTTTCGATGGGGGCCTTGTCGCGGGCCGCGACGATCAGCCGGGCGGCCCGACGCGGATTGTCGACCTCTCCCCAGAGGCGGAGAATCTGTTCCAGCTGCTCTTCGGGGCAGGTGTTCACCAGGGTGGCGGCGGTCAATGTGCCCTGGGTGTTCATCCGCATGTCCAGCGGCGCGTCGAAGCGGAAGGAGAAGCCGCGTCCGGCCGTGTCGAACTGATGGGAGGATACGCCCAGGTCCGCCAGGATGCCGTCGACGCGCGGCAGCCCCAGGTGCCGCACATAATTTTCAATGAAGCGGAAATTGTTGTGTACCAAGGTTAAGCGATCGTCTTCGGGACGGTTCCCCAAAGCGTCGATGTCACGATCGAAGGCGATGACCCGGCCGCTCTTGTTTAAGCGTGAAAGTATTCCGGCGGTGTGACCACCGCCTCCGAATGTGGCATCGATATAGGTTCCTGAGGGATTTGTTACCAGTGCATCCAGGCTTTCTTGAAGCAGGACAGGCGTATGATAAAGCGACATGTACCGATCTCCTATCTCTGCTGAGACAGTCTTTCGGCAATGGCCAGATATGCTTCTTCCGAGATTCCGCTGGCTTCGAATTTTTCTTTCGCCCAGATCTCGATTTTGTAGTCATTGCCGGAGAAGACGACCTCCTTGGTTACACCGATTGAATCCAGAAGTTTCTTCGGGATGGTGATGCGGCCGATTTTGGCGTCCGGTTCGACGATGGCACGGTCACGCATGTATTCCCGCCAGAATATAGCGTGATCCTTCTTGAAAAAGTTGAGCTGGGCTTTCACATCGGCGCTCTGGCGTTCCCATTCTTCGAAAGTGTACATCTCCAGGCAGGGCTCGAAGATGTCCTTCTTGATCACGAAACGCATGTCGCCCCCATCGGGCATCATGCCCTTGAGCGGCGAGGGGAAGACAACCCTTCCCTTGTCGTCGATCTTGGCAGAATATTCTCCGATGAATGTGACCATGTCTTTTCTTTTTTGCGGCATTGCCGCGATTCTTTCACGCTATGGCTACAAATATACGCAAACTTTTTCCATTTTCTTCCATACTATTCCAAATTTTTCCACATTTTATCCACCGGCTCTTTTCCGGCCCGTTTTTGAACAGGATTTGTTATCTTTGTCTTGCCCGGGAATCCGGATTCAAAAACACACCACATGAGACGATTCATTCTGGCCCTTGCGGCCCTTTTCTCCGCCGTCCTGTTGCAGGCGGCCCCTGCCCGGCAGGATACCCTGCGGATCCTCGCAATCGGAAACAGTTTTTCGCAAGACGCCGCGGAACAGTACCTTTGGGAACTGTTTGACGCCGAAGAGATTCCCGTTATCATCGGCAATCTCTACATCGGGGGATGCTCCCTGGAACGCCATTGGAACAATGCCGAGGGTGACAAGGCGGATTACCAATACCGGAAAATCGTGGATGGCGTCCGGACCAGTACGCCCGGGTACACCCTCGAAAAAGGGTTGGCGGACGAGCCGTGGGATTATGTCAGCCTCCAGCAGGCCAGCGGCCAGTCCGGATTGTATGCCAGCTATGAGCCTTACCTGAAAGACCTGGTGAAATATGTGAAGGCGCATGTGGGAAAACAGACGAAACTGATGTGGCACCAGACATGGGCCTACAGCCAGGATGCCGGTCACCGCGATTTCCCGAAATATGACCGCAATCAGGACAAGATGTATTCCGCGATCATGAATGCCAGCCGCAAGGCAATGAAGGACGGTCGTTTCCGTATCCTGATTCCGAGCGGGACCGCCATCCAGAACGGGCGGACTTCCTATCTGGGAGATACCTTCAACCGGGACGGATATCATCTGGAGCGGACCTATGGCCGGTACACGGCAGCCTGTGCCTGGTTTGAAACCCTTTCCGGCCAGTCCGTCGTCGGGAATGCCTGGCATCCGGACTCGATTGAACCGGAAATCGCGGGACTCTGCCAGGAAGCGGCCCATGCCGCCTGCCTCGCGCCGTACCGGGTGACCGAACTTGCGGCGTATGCCGGTCCTGCCTATAAGAATCCGCTGGCCCCCGAGGCGCTCCGGGTCGAGGACCTGCTCTCCCGGATGGACCTGCGGGAGAAAGTGATGCAGCTCAACCAGTATACCCTGGGAACGAATGACAATGTCAACAACATCGGAGACGCCGTCAAGAAACTGGCGCCGGAGCTCGGATCGGTCATCTATTTCAATGAGGACCCGGCTTTGCGGAATGCCATGCAGAAAAAGGCGATGGAGGAGTCCCGGCTGGGGATTCCGCTTCTTTTCGGTTATGATGTAATCCATGGTTTCAAGACAATTTACCAGATTTCGCTGGGGCAGGCGTGCAGCTGGAATCCGGCGCTGGTGGAGCAGATGTGCTCCCTGGCTGCCCGGGAGGCCCGCCGCAGCGGCGTCGACTGGACATTCTCTCCCATGATCGATGTGGCGCGCGACCCGCGCTGGGGTCGGGTATCGGAAGGGTACGGAGAAGATCCGTTCGCCAACGGAATCTTCGGGGCGGCCTCTGTCCACGGCTATCAGGGCGCGGGCCTGACTTCCCTGGATGCCGTCGCTTCCTGCCTGAAGCATTACGTGGGATACGGCGCGTCGGAGGCCGGCCGCGACTATGTCTATTCGGAGATTTCCCGGCCCACGTTGTGGAATACGTACCTGCTGCCGTACCGGATGTCCGTCGAGGCGGGCACCCATACGCTGATGAGTTCGTTCAATGATATCAGCGGCGTGCCCGGGTCCGCCAACCGCTACACGCTGACGGAGGTGCTCCGGGACATGTGGGGGTTTGACGGTCTGGTCGTTTCTGACTGGAACGCCGTTGCGCAGCTGATCTACCAGGGCTACAGCGCCGACTTGCGGGAGGCATCCGCGGCGGCCCTGTCCGCCGGTGTGGACATGGACATGATGTCGAAAGGCTATGACAAGCACCTGGAAGAACTGGTCGACTCCGGAGAGATTCCGATGGCGGTAGTGGACGAAGCCGTCCGCCGCGTCCTGCGCGTGAAATTCCGCCTGGGCCTCTTCGATAATCCCTATACGCCCGAGTCGGCGCCTTCGGAGCGGTTCCTGCTTCCGGACGCGCTGGAAACCGCTTCGGAGCTGGCTGCCCAGTCCATGGTCCTGCTGAAGAACAACGGAATCCTTCCGTTGCAGAAAGTCGGGAAAATCGCGGTTGTCGGGCCGCTGGCGGATAATGGCATCGACCTTCTCGGCAACTGGAAGGCGCATGGGAATGAAGCGGACGCCGACCGCCTTCTTGCGGGTATTACCCGGGAATTCGCCGGGAAAGCGGAAGTACGCCATGCGGCGGGGTGCGATGTGGACGGGAAGGGCGATTTCTCGGAAGCGGTCGCTTTGGCCCGCTGGAGCGATGTCGTCATCCTGTGCCTGGGCGAACGGTATTCCTGGAGCGGGGAGAATACTTCCCGTACTTCCATTGCCTTGCCCGAGGGCCAGGAAGCCCTTTTGGCGGCATTGAAGGAGACCGGGAAGCCGGTCGTCGTGACCCTGACCAACGGGCGTCCCTTGGAACTGTGCCGGGTGGAACCGTTGTGCGATGCCATCCTGGAGACATGGCAGCCGGGCGTGAACGGCGCCGGTGCCGCTGCAGGCATCCTGAGCGGCCGCATCAATCCTTCCGGAAAACTGGCCATTACATTCCCGTATGTGACCGGGCAGATTCCGATCTATTACAACCGGCATAAATCCGGCCGCCGGGGCACGCAGGGGCTGTACAAGGACACGACTTCGGATCCGCTGTATCCCTTCGGCTACGGTCTTTCCTATACGACTTTCTCCTATGGGGATATCCGCGTTGTAGGAAACGCCTCCCTGAAGGAACCGTTTGCGGTGGAGGTCCCGGTGACGAATACCGGGGCACGGGACGGGATGGAAAGTGTGCTGTGGTTTGTCAGCGATCCTTTCTGCAGCGTTGTGACGCGTCCGGAGAAGGAGCTCAAGTGCTTCGAGAAACGGCTGATCAAGGCCGGGGAAACAGAAGTTTTCCGCTTCGAGATCGATCCGCTGGAGGATCTTGGTTATATGGACGGTGACGGCCGGCAGTTCGTCGAGTCCGGGGAATTCCATATTCTCGTGGGGGATAAAGACTTGAAATTGAATCTTAAATAGGGAAGTATGAAGAAAAGATGGGCTTTTGGCCTCTTGTTGTTCCTGTGCCTGATTCCTGCACAGGCGCAGCGCAGTGAGGTCTTGTTGGAGAAAGGATGGAAATTCCATCGGGGAGATGTCCCGGAGGCTTCGGCGATGGTGTATGATGATGCCTCCTGGGAGCAGGTCAGGGTACCGCATGACTGGGCGATTTACGGTCCGTTCAGCCGGGACAATGATCTGCAAGACGTGGCGGTGACCCAGAATATGGAGAAAGAGGCGTCCGTCAAGACCGGCCGTACCGGTGGCCTTCCGTATGTCGGATGCGGCTGGTACAGAATGACTTTCACGGTCCCGGAAGGAAAACGGGCGACTTTGCTGTTCGATGGTGCGATGAGCGAGGCCCGGGTCTGGGTGAACGGGAAGGCGGTCTGTTTCTGGCCCTATGGATACAATTCGTTCCACGTGGATGTGACGGACGTGGTCGTTCCGGGGGAGAATGTCCTCGCGGTCCGGTTGGAAAACCGTCCCCAGTCTTCCCGCTGGTATCCGGGTGCGGGCTTGTACCGGAATGTCCACCTGATCCTGACCGACAAGGTGCATGTTCCGGTTTGGGGAACATATGTCACGACGCCGCATGTGTCG
>CADBPH010000296.1 GCA_902796455.1 uncultured Bacteroidia bacterium | reverse complement strand
GCCGGACCCCTTCACGTCCAGTGCGGCATTCTCTTTCAGCGCCGGCATTTTCGTCAGGGCGATGGCCAGCAGCAATACGAGCATGACCGCTCCCAGGATCACATACGCGGTCGTTACCGCTGTCAGTTCTCCCTGCTGGATTGCTTGCAGCTGTTCGGCCGGCAGGGCGGCCCGGTCGGCGGCCGACATCGTGTTCAGCTGGGACAGGATGAACACCTGGGAAATAACGACGCCGGCGATCGAGCCGAAGGGGTTGAACGACTGGGCCAGGTTGAGCCGCCGCGTCGCTGTTTCTTCGGGCCCGATGGCGCAGACATAGGAATTCGTGGAGGTTTCCAGGATGGAGAGTCCGGCAAAAAGGACCAGAATCGCCAGCAGGAAGGTGATGTATCCGACCGCATTGTTGACCATGGCCACTTTCATGGCCGGGAAAAACAGGAATGCACCGGCGGCGTACATGCCCAGGCCAAGCATGACGCCGGATTTATAGGAATGCTTGCAGATGTACAGCGCCCCCGGGACAGCGAAACAGCCGTAGCCCAGCAGGTAGCAGACAACTTGGATCCATGCCGTCTTTGAATCGGACAGGCTCATGATCCGCTTGAAGGCGGCGAGCATCGTGTCTGTCAGGTTATTCGGGATTGCCCAGGCGAAAAACAGGGTGGTCAGCAAGATGAACGGCCATAAAATGCCGGCAGGAACAACTTTCTTTTTTTCCATGATGCGTTCAGATTATCATTTGAATTGGGCGGCAACCTGATTGAGGTCAACCCCGCAGGCAGCCCGGGCAATCCTGGACAAATCCTCATGGCTTCCCTCCAGATGCAGCATGTGCTGGATATGGATCAGTTTCTCTCCGGGAGCCAACGCGGCAGCCGGAGAAGAGGTCTCGATTTCGAAGAAAGGACCCATGACCGTCCCCGTCTCCGTCGGCCCGTCATTGTACGCATTGACGGCATCCCCTGAAAAAGGATCATCCTGCGGTCCCCATTGGCCGTTCACATAAGCCGGATTCCCCTTCGGTTTGTTGTATTTCAACAGATTGAGTACGCCAGCCTCCGCATCGTAGCTTCCGCAGAAACCCAGCGATGACCCGGGAGGAAGTCCGATCTTGGCCCGGTATTCCCCGTCAATTTTGAAATAGATGACACCTCCGTCTGCTACGAGGCGGTCGGAGGGGACTTTCCCAAAGTAACTGTCATTGACAACCGTACCGGACCACGTCATGTCGTATGGAGCGAAAACAGTTGTCGTCGGGGTCGGATTGAACGTGCACAACAACCAGACGGAAGGCATGCCGGTTTCGCGGGTCCACGAAGCATCTCCTCGGTTAATCAGCGTATTTTCAGTCAAATAGCACAAACTTTTTACGGATTCCGGAATCTCCGCACCGAACAAAGCCCCCGTTTCTTTCTTGTCCAGCAATGCAATCCGGCGCTCCACGCCGATGCGGAACACGTGTCCGGAGGCATTGGTCAGTTCAAACTGTTTCGAAAACAGAATGGATGCTTCCTCTTTTCTGACTTTCTCGAACGGCTCCGTATCCATGACAGCCGGGACCTTCCAGTGGGCATAATCCTGCTCTTCTCCCGGTTTGAAGAACCAGGAGAAAGGACCGCCCTCCGGACCGAGCCAAAACCGCTCTTCTCCTCCGAAAGGATTGAATTGCGGGCTGACCTCCCCCTTTTCGATGTATTTATAGTTGATCCAACCATAGCTGCGGCCTTGCAGCCCGCCCGTTGTCGAAGTCATTACACGAGCCTGATAGGCAGGGACTATCAGGATTCTCGACATTCCGTCCGGTGTCGACAACTCCTCCGTTGCGATGCCATGCCGGGCGAAAAATGCTTGATCATAACCATACGTTCCCATCTCTGCTTTGGTTTTGTCACTTTCTGCACATGCCGAAATTGCCAGGGCGATGAGCAGAAGGAAGTTGCATCTGTTTAACATGGTCAGGATTTTCCCCAAATGGGCTACGGTGCATAAATGTAGTTAAATCGTTATAAAAATCCAATAAGCGCACGGGGAAAAACACTCTTTACCAACGAAGTCCGGTTTTTCGCCTTTTTTTTGTTACTTTTGTCTTCACTGCATGAATAATGCAGTTTCCGCATCCTATCAAACGGAACCGAGAGATGAAAAAAGTGCTGGTAATTACCTATTACTGGCCTCCGGCAGGTGGCTCCGGAGTCCAACGATGGGTTAAATTCATTAAATACCTGCCCCAGTTCGGCTGGAAAAGCATCGTCTATACCCCGGAGAATCCGGATATGACGGCGGTGGATTATTCCCTGGAGAGTGACATTCCGCAAGGAACCGTCATCTTGCGGCGTCCGATCACGGAAGTCTATGACTTATACCGCAAATTCACCGGGAAGAAGGGCGGAGCGGCCGGTGAAGTCAACCCGATCAACAGCCAGAAAAAATCGCTCAAGCAGCGACTTGCCCTCTTCATCCGGGGGAACTGCTTCATCCCCGACCCGCGCGTAAGCTGGGTCCGCCCCTCGGTCCGGTTCCTGAAAAAATACCTCAAGGAGCATCCTGTCGACCTGATTATCAGTACCGGACCGCCGCATTCCATGCACCTGATTGCCCGGAAAGTGGCCCGCTCCACGGGAATCCCCTGGATAGCCGATTTCCGGGACGCATGGACAAAGATATTCTATTACAAGCATTTACCGCTGACGCGCTGGGCGGACAGGAAGTATCATGCACTCGAGAAAGCCGTGCTGGACGAGGCCACGGCCGTCGTCAGTGTCTCTCCGATGGAACGGGATGATTTCCAGCAAATGACTTCCCAGCATATCCACTTGATTACCAATGGCTATGATGGGGAGGATTTCGACCAGGTCATCGAGCCGGACGGTTACTTCAACCTGACCAATACCGGTCTTTTCTCGTCCGACGGAAACCCGCTGACCCTTTGGAAAATCTTGTCTGAATTGTGCGCGAGCGACCCTGTGTTCCACGAAAAAATGCGGATCCGGCTTGTCGGAAAAATCGACCGGGAAGTCCTCGACGCCATCCGCGCCGCCGGACTGGAAGACCATCTTGTCAACCTGGGCTATAAAGACCACACGACTGCCGTACGGGAGCAAATGAATGCCAGCATCCTGCTGCTCCTGCTCCGCCGCGAACCCGAATACGGGGCGGCCTTGCCCGGCAAATTGTTCGAATACCTGGCATCCTCCCGGCCGATTCTCGGCATCGGACAGCCGGACGGCGCGATGGCCACCATCGTCGGACAGACCCGCAGCGGAGAGGTGCACGACTGGGAGGACGAACAGGGGATCCGCGAGATGGTCCTGCGGATCTGGAAGCAGTATCTTTCCGGCGGCATCCCGCCTGTCGGAGAAGGCAAAGAGCAGTTCTCACGGAAGGCCATCACCGCCAGGATGGCCGCCCTGATGGACGAAGTCATTGAAAAACATTCAAAAACTGAATACGTAAAGCAATAGTTATGAGACGATCCTGCTTCCTTGCCTTGCTTCCTGTCCTCCTCTGGGCCTGTTCGGGAGAACCGCGTTACACGGAACCGCAACTGCCGGTAGAAAAGCGCGTGGAGGACCTCCTTTCCCGGATGAGCCTCGAGGAAAAAGTGGCGCAGGCAAGCGCG
>CADBPH010000295.1 GCA_902796455.1 uncultured Bacteroidia bacterium | reverse complement strand
GCAGTAAGCCTCCTTTCCCGAGGAGAGGAGGTTTACCCCTCCCAATTCCCGTTTTCCCTCCCTCGGGGAGGGAAAAAGCTGTCGGCCCTTGCAGGCCTCCCTAATACGGTTTCTCGCTGGTGCGAAGAAAGGTGCGAAACTTAGATTAAAACAGTTTCCGGGGGTCGTCCGCGTGGTCGCTCGCCAGGAAATCAAAGGATTCGCCGTGCCAGGTCCAGGTATACAGGACCCCTGTCGCGGCGTTTTTCAAGGTAACTGCCTGGCGGAAGATGCGTGCACCGCCCAGGCCCTTCCCTTTGGAGACAATCTCGCCGAGCGGCTTCCAGCCGGATGCGGTTTCCTGGAGGATGAAAATGCCGATGGCATCCTTGCTGCGGACCGCCAGGACCAGTTCGGCATCCCCGTCTCCGGTGAAATCATGGGCTCCAAGCAGGTATTCGTTGTCCCGGCTCTCTCCTGACGTGGAATAACCGATTTTCGGATAGGAATAGCCCGTCCGCGAGGGCATCGTCAGTTTCCCATTCATGAAAAGGACGTTCCGGCGCGAGCCGCCAGCCTCTTCAACAGCGACGACTACACCGGATTCATGCCAGAGTATCAAGGCCTTCCGGTTGCCGAAAACGAGCGTTTTCCCTTCGTTCCCTTCCCGGGAAGGGGAGTAGGTGCTGTAGCAGTCCGTCCCTTTGAGAAACTCCTCGGGAGCGGCTCCGTCACCGACGGGGAGATTGCCGGCGGCGGGGAGGAACAGGGAAAACAGGATGGACAGGAGTAACATAGTCTAAGGGCTTGAAGGTGAATCGGAACGGATGTGCAGGACAAGGTATTCGGACCGGGTGCCGACGCGGATTTTCGCGCCCCAGATACCGAGACCGGAAGAAACATAATAGCGGGTGTTCCCGCGCCGGTGATGTCCCCAGGACTTCTCGAACATCGCATCGGTGACCCAGGAAATGGGCCAGACCTGTCCCCGGTGGGTATGTCCGCTGAATTGGAAATCGATGCCTGCTGCTTCGGCCTCTTCCAAGTGGTTCGGCTGGTGGTCCAGCAGGAGCGTCAGATGGCCCTCCGCCTCCGGGGCGGCCGCAAGAATCTCCCGGAGTGTCTTCCGTTCCGGATTGGTCCGGTCGTCCCGGCCGACGACGGCGATGTCTCCGAACCAGGCGACGGAATCGCGGATGAGCCGGATGCCGGCATCGCGGTAAAAGGCTTCGGCGCGGGGTTCATTGCTGTAATATTCATGGTTCCCGAGCACGCTCCAGGCGGGAGCCTCCAGCCGGCGGAATGCTTCGGCATAATTCCCTTCCAGCAAGGGGCGGACGCTGATGTCGATGATGTCTCCGCCGAAAAGCACCAGGTCGGGATGTTCCGCATTGATGAGGTCGATCCAGCGGGTAAGTTCCGGGCGACGGTTGTGATAGCCAAGGTGCAAGTCGCTGGCCATCACGATGGTAACCGGTTTTTCGAGTGGCTTGTCTGTCGTGAGGGTCATCTCCTCCCGGTATTTGTGGTGATAATGGATTCCGCCGAGACACAGGGTCAGGGCGACGGCGCCGAATACGGTCAGGGCTCCGGGAAGGCTCCCTTTCAAGAAGGAGGCGGGGACGAGGTGGACCAGCCTGCCCAAATCCAGCAGTACAAAGGCGATCAGCAAGTAGAGATAGGCGATCAGCCAGGTGTTCCCGATTTCATAGACAATGGTCATCGTTTTCACCGGCAGACTGTCCCAGTGGCCGAATCCCAGGAACATGCAGGCAAGGGCTGCCAGGTAGGCCAGCAGGATCAGGATTTTCCAGATAGCCCCGCAGGGCAGGATCTGCCAGATCCGGACCAGGATATAGAGGTTGCTCAGGAGAATGAGCCCCATCATGAGGGGGAAGAAGAATTTCATGGACGTGTTTTTTTCCTGCGTTGGTTGCGGAGATGCCGTTGCGAGGATTGCAGTTCTCTCCGGGCGGCTGCGAGGTCTTTCATGAATTCGGGATCGGCCTGGAGCCGGGCGAAACAGGCCGAGGCCAGCAGCCGGGCGGCATCGATGTCGCTCTGCCAATGGTATCCGGCGATGACGCGGCTTTGTCCCCACTCATAGCCTGCATGAAGGAGGGTATCCTGGCGCTCCGGCCTCAGTTGGGAGAGGACAAGGGCCATTCCCCAGCCGCGGACCGTATGTCCGGAAGGGTAGGAGCCGGACATGGTTTCCGCCAATTCGTGCCCGGGGATCAGGGTATGTTCGTGATAATAGACATAGGGACGTTTGCGCAGATAGGCTTTTTTCGGTCCCGAGGCGCTCAGCCGGAAGGTGCGGATGCTCCGCCGGAGCAGGTGCATGGTCTTAGGGGTCGCTTCCTGGGACAATTCCATGCCGAAGGCGCCGCTGAACAGGGCGGCCATGGTGTCGACGTTCGTGGTCGCTTCTGCGATGGCTCGTTTTCCGCGTGCCGTGTTGCGCAGGGCCTTTGCCTGTTCGTGCAGACGGACGTCGCGTTCGAAATCGGCCGTTGAATCCTGCGGCGGGGGCGGCAGGAAGAGCATTGCGTTCGGCAGGTCTTTGGCTTTCAGGTACGTTTTTGCCTTTGGTGTTTTCTGTGCAGATAGGTTCGGGCACAAAAGGCAGGCGACCAGCATCAGGATGAGCAGGGTGCAGCGTCTGTTCATGTCGTTCATTTCAATAATGATATCGCAAAATTATTCATTTTTTTCGGGAGTTTAAGTTAGCTGTTCGGATTATTTCGGCGGATACCTGCTAAAAGATGAAAGGGAGGTGCTTTGCGCAGGAGGGATCATCGGGTTTTTCTTTATTCGGACATTTTGTTATGCCTGATATACAAAATGTAACAGTTTGGACTGGAAATCATTTTATATTTGTATGCACATACTACTGGCGTATGAAAAGCTTCTCCCTTTCTGCTCTCATATTTTTCTTGGGACTTGTTGGTGCCGTCTCCTGCAACTCTGTCAAGCGTTCTTCCTCAGAGGTGAATCGGGAGTTGGACACGTTTTCGGCCAAGATTCAGAGCCAGTCTCCGGAGCGGGCATTTGCCATCCTTGATTCCTGTCGTACGGAAGGAAACCTTTCCAGTTTTTCTTCCGATTTCCTGCGGGCACAAATCTATGGAACGCTGTCGGATGAGCCTTCTTTGCATCAGGCTCAGGACTTGTGCGAGGCCCTGTTGCATCAGGAGATTGCTTCCGATCCGGTTCTCCGAATGCGGATTATCGATCTTGTGATTCATTCCTGCCGGAAGGCTCAGGATTATACGAAATGGCTCTTCTGGGCGGAGGAGCAGTCATCCCTGGCTCTATCTATGGGAGACCGGATGAGATCACTGCGGGCCGAGAGCGAAGTTGGAGCAGCTCTTGGTAAGATCGGACGGCCTGTAGAGGGCGTGGCGAAGATAGACAGTGTGATCCGGGTACTTGACGGGGTGCGTCTTTTTGACGAAATGGATGCAAGCATCACGGCGATGTTCTATAAAATAGATGCGCTTCAAAAGATGGGTTATGATGCTGATATCTCATTGATTGCCAGAAGTGTTCTGGATCGCCTGGAGGACTATGAACTTCATCCGGGTTCTTATTCCGATAACAGTATGCGAGAGCCGAAGACTGCGCTTGAAAGGGAAGAGTATATCGGGATTCAGCGTGCATTGGCCTGGTCGTATCTGGCAGTGGCATATTCCCGACTCGGAGACCTCTCATTGTCAAAACAGTATCTGGACCTGTTTGGGGAGTCCTCCCTGGGGAAGACCCCGTCCGGATGGCGTTTTGTGTTGCCGGCCTTGGAGCGTGTGGGCGAATATGATAAAATGTTGCAGGCATTCGAAGCCTATGAAATGCAGGCAGGTGGGGACACGTTATCCGTGGAATGGCTGGATGTTTTGCGGGGTAGGGCGCTCGTTGCTGCGGCTACGGGTTCTGAGCAGCAAAGCCGGGATTACTGGAAGCGGTATGCGGAATTGAGTAACATGATTGCGAACCACAGGCTGAATGTTAATAACAGTCATTATTTTTCAGCCATGGAAATCGCCTGGGAAATGCAGAATAAGATCCAATCGCAAGCAACCAGAAACAAACGAACGGCACTCTCCCTGGTTCTTTTCGTCCTCCTCATTCTTTTCTGTAATTTTTTGGCATGGTATTTTTTAAAGAGAAGATCGCGTGTCGGGAAAGAAACGGCCGTGCAGCCCTCTGCCGTATTTCCGGAGATGCCGTCTGTTACTCAGGTTTTTTCCTCGAAGGACCTCTCCAATGCTGAACTGTTCGAGCACATCAGTTCTGTTATTCTTCATGAAAAACTCTTTTGCGATCCGAATTTTGGGAGACAGACCATCATGGATCGGTTTTCCTTGTCGAAAGACCGCGCCAGTGCCATCTTTTCCCAGGGAAGCCAGTATTCGAGAATTTCCGATTTTATCAATGAATATCGTCTGAAACATGCCTGCGAGTTGCTTCTCAGCAAACCGAACATGAGTATTGCCGAGGTGGGCGAGGCTTCCGGTTTTGCACAGTATGCAACATTCAGCCGTCTGTTCAAGGAAAAATACGGCATGACCCCTACGGATTTCCGCTTGCAAAAGCCTTCTGGCCCTGGTTTTTAGAATAGATTGTCCTGTACAATATGTCTATTTGTCCGTCCTGTTTCGACAAATAATCCGTATTTCGATTTTTATGTCGCTTTTTGGTTGTTGCTTTTTGACTTCGGTCGGGAGGCGAAAGGTATTTATCATGAAACTATTCAAAATTATTAATAACTATGGTTATGCATTTATGTCAAAACAAATTGGTTTACACCTCTCCCAGCTCACTCCGGCGGGATATCGAGTATGAGGGATGTATTTGCGTTTCAAAAATCCAGAACAATGTTGTCGTGGACCCTCTGGACGAGGAGGAAGGCGGTGATCATGACCTGGAATTCTAATCTAAAAGTATCGTGAAATGAAAAAAGAGATGAAAACGACGAGACAATATGTACTTTGCCTTCTTTCCGCCGCGTTTGCAGTCCTTTCGGTTTCCTGCCAGCGCGAGATGGAAGAGGTTGCAGTCCCTCAGCTTACTGCGGAGGAGAATTCGATTGCTTTCAAGATTACGGGTACCGGGGCCCTTACGAAGGCCCCTGTCCAGGCTGTAAAGACGCTGATCCCTCTTGAAGGGGATGAGGAAGGCTATACCTTCTCCCTCGAAGAGACTGTGACGGATCTCAATGCGGCCGGTGTCTTTACAAAGGGAAAGCCTGCGACGACCCAGAATGTCGGGACCTTGTACGGCTCATTCTATGCTTTTGCTTACAACACCGCCGGGACGGAGCAGGCCCTTGAGGGTGCTACCTTTAATCTGAACGGCGAACTGTGGGAGCACAGTTATCACAAGAATCCTTGGGAGAAAGCGGATCCGCTCAAGTTCTATATGTGGATGCCGGCGGCTGCCGACGGTTCGATGAAGGGCGTTGAGGGTGCAGTTACGCCCAATTCCAGCGGTGGTCTCACCTTCTCGTATACTTCTCCTGTCAGCACGGACGGAAAGTCGGATGCCGTGGCCCAGGAAGACATCCTATTCTCTTCTGTTTCGCTTGCAAAAGACGAATATGATGCTACGAAAGGGGCGGACATTACTTTCCAGCATGCGCTGACCGGTGTCAAGTTCACCATTTCTAACGACAACACCATCGATACGAAGACCTATATTACTAAGGTGGTCATCAAGGGGATGAAGAATTCGGGCACCTGTACCGTCACGCCGACCACGGGAACCCATTCCTCTGCGACGTCTTCCGTCTGGACCCCCGGTGAGACAACGGCGACTTTCACCCAGGAATATGCGAAATCCAATGTCATCTCCGGGACCGGATATCCTGCCCTGAACGATGCCGATACGACGATGACTTTCTGGGTGATCCCTCAGGAACTGTCTGATACTGTTTCATTGGAAATCACGTTCCATCTGGAGAAGGGAACCGCCGTCGGCGAGGATATCGTCCGGACGGTCAATCTGGGCACTCAGTTGAATAACCCTACTTGGACAGCCGGCCAGCTGCACACGTTCTCCCTGAAAGGCAAGGAAGTGGTTGTCCATATTGAAGACGAAATCTCCTCTGCCGGTGTGAAGCAGAATGTCGAAATCACGAACAACGGCAATGTCGACTGCTTCATCCGGGCCGCGATCATCGGAAACTGGGCGGATCCCGACGGCAATGCGGTGTTCGGCTATACCGATTTCACGGACGGCTCCTATGAAGAGATTGAACCGTGGTCGGTTGATACCGCGATCAATGACAATGAATTCACCAATCTGGCTCTTTCCGACCGGAACTGGGAGCGGGGGACTGACGGGTACTTCTACTACAAGGTAGCAGTCCCTTCCGGCGGACAGACAACGGCTCTCTTCGACACGTATACGCCGAGTGCGACGCCTCCAGAATATAAAGTCGCCGGTAAACCCGTCGCTGTCCATTTTGTCATGGAGATTGCCGTCCAGGCCATCGAGGCCAAGAGCGGCCAGACCTATTCTGCCGCATGGGCTGCTACAAACTAATCATTTAAGGAGGATCATACAATGAAAAAATTATATAATATATTGCTCTTCTGCGCCGCTCTTCTTTCCTTCATGCCGACGGTGAATGCCGATGAGCCGCCGTATAGGGAAGGAACGGG
>CADBPH010000294.1 GCA_902796455.1 uncultured Bacteroidia bacterium | reverse complement strand
GGAATCCCACCTTTCTTCATATCTGCCACGAAATGAAAGAACAGCCATTTTTTTTCATTTCATGGCAGGATGCAATACACGGAGGCGGCGGCCGGGTAGGGAAGGATCAGGCGGCGGCCGGGTACGTGACAGACATGGGGGCGAGCCTGCCGACTGCGCATGCGGACCGTGTCAAGCTGCCAAATCGAAAGCGATTCTTGCATCCCGGGACGGGGAACAGCTGGCGGAATCCTCCGCGCTACAGGAAATATTCTTATATTTGTTTCCGGATCGGCCCCCGGGTTCCGCTTATGCAAGACAAGATTTACATTGCCATCGACCTCAAATCCTTCTACGCGTCCGTGGAATGCGTGGACAGGGGATTGGATGCCCTGCGGACGCACCTGGTGGTCGCCGACCCCTCCCGGACCGAAAAGACCATCTGCCTGGCTGTTTCCCCTTCCTTGAAGGCGTATGGCATTCCGGGCCGGGCGCGCCTTTTCGAAGTCATCGCCAAAGTCAAATCGATCAATGCGGAACGCCGCAGGCGCGCTCCCGGGATGCGTCTGCAGGGGGCTTCTTCCGATGCGGAGGTGCTCCGGAAAAATCCGGGGCTCTCGCTGGATTATATCGTCGCGCCGCCCCGGATGGCCCATTACATGGAAGTCAGCAGCCGGATCTATGGCCTATACCTGAACTATATTGCCGCCGAGGACATCCATGTCTATTCGATTGACGAGGTTTTCATCGATGCGACGCAGTATCTGCGCATATATGGCTGCACCCCGCACGACCTGGCCATGAAACTGGTCCGGGAAGTGCTCCGGGAGACCGGCATCACGGCGACAGCCGGCATTGGGACCAACTTGTACCTGGCGAAAGTGGCCATGGACATAGAGGCGAAGCATACGGCTCCGGATGCGGATGGGGTGCGCGTGGCGTTCCTGGATGAGATGACCTACCGGCAGAAATACTGGACACATCGCCCGCTGACGGATTTCTGGCGGGTAGGCCGGGGGACGGCGGCCCGCCTGGAAGCGGCCGGACTGTATACGATGGGCGATATCGCCCGCTGTTCCCTCGGGAAACCGTGGCAGCAGCGCAATGAGGACTTGCTGTTCAAGATTTTCGGAATCAATGCGGAATTGCTGATTGACCATGCGTGGGGATGGGA
Organism: uncultured Bacteroidia bacterium; assembly: GCA_902796455.1. Classification (GTDB taxonomy): domain Bacteria; phylum Bacteroidota; class Bacteroidia; order Bacteroidales; family UBA932; genus Cryptobacteroides. The sequence continues at coordinate 1,816 of CADBPH010000294.1, read as the reverse complement.
GCCGTGCACCATGGCGGAAATCAAAGCGTACCGCCCTGCTTCGAACAGTTTGGGCAGCGGCCAGGTCCTGCAGTCTCCCTATGATTGGGAAAAAGCGAAACTGGTTGTCCGGGAGATGACGGACATGCTGGTCCTGGACCTGGTGGAGAAGCACCTGGTGACGGACCAGATGGTCCTGGGTGTTTCCTACGATGGCCGCACCGCTGCCAAGCCGGTCCACGGCTCGGTCAACCTGGGCCTGCAGACTTCGTCCACGAAAATCATCACGGACGCGGTCATGGATCTGTATGACCGCATTGTAGACCGGAGCCTGCTGGTCCGCCGCCTGAGCGTCGTAGCCAGTCACGTGGTGGATGAAAGTCAGGTACAGGCGGTGCAATTGAATCTGTTCGAGGAACTTCCGGATACGGATAAGGAGCGCAGGCGGCAGGAGGCGATCCTGGCGATCCGGCGGAAATTCGGCAAGAATGCCATCCTGAAAGGAATGAATTTCGAGGACGGTGCGACAGCCCGTCAGCGGAATGAACAAATCGGAGGACACAAAGCATGAAAGAAGAACCCCGTGAAACCGGATATGAAGATATCCTTGCCGTGGCGTATCCCTTTGCCTTGCGGCATCCGCGGATGCCGGGTGCGGAACGGGCTGCCCAGTTTTCTCCTTTCGCCGCGCTTTCCGGTTATGAAGAGGCGATCGGGGAAGCGGCTCGACGTCATCTCCTCCGGGATGAAGAAAAACATGCCTCTCCCGAAGATTATCCCGTTCCGTATGAGGAATAATCCGCCGTATTTCTTATCTTTGGATATCTTTCGGAAATAAATATGTATTACGTTACCAAGAGGCTGGAAATATCCGGCGCCCATTTTGTCACGACAGACCATGGCAGCAAGTGTGAAACGCTCCATGGCCATAACTGGATCATCCGCGTCCACTGCCGGGCCGCGCAACTCAACGAGGACGGCATGGTTACGGATTTTACGCAGATCAAGCGGATTGTTCACGGCCAGCTGGACCACCGCAACCTGAACGAGGTCCTGCCTGTCATGCCGACGGCGGAGCATATTGCCCGCTGGGTCTGTGACCAGGTGGAGAACTGCTACAAGGTTGAAGTCTGGGAGTCGGAAAACAACCTGGCCATCTATGAAAAGGATTAATAATCATTCATTTATTTATAAACGTAACTTAACGAACATGAAGAAGTTTCTATCTGCGATGGCAGCCTTGTCGCTTGCCGCGAGTTTGACGGTGACGGCACAGCCGCCGCGTCCCTCCAGGGGCCCGCAGGGGGCCAAGGATGAAAAAGCCCAGTCTGAGCAAAAGGACCAGCCGGAGAAAAAAGCGCCCGAACTGAAGGTGACCCCCGGACTCTATGGGGTTTCGAACCACGAGAAAGACTGGTATTTCGACATTCCGGACAGTTTGCTCGGCCGTCGGATCCTGGCGGTGACCCGTTTTGTCAGCCAGACTGTCGGGGCCGGACAATATGGCGGGGAAGAAGTCACGGAGAGCATGATCTATTGGGAGAAGGCCCCCAACGGCAATCTGCTGTTGCGCTCGGATGTCATGGGAATCAAGGCAGATGACGGCCAGGATATCAGCAAAGCGGTGAAAGTAAGCTCCGAGAATCCGATCGTGGCTGCTTTCAAGCCGGAGAAAGGGGCGCCCAAGGGGGTTACCCGCGTGAAAGTGACCCAACTCTTTGAAGGAGACAATCAGGTCTTCTCACTGGGGAGCCGTGCCAAACGCAGCATGAGTCTGGGCGGTGTGAAAGGCGATGCCAGTTTTATCCAGAGTATCCGTACTTATCCGGTCAATACG
>CADBPH010000293.1 GCA_902796455.1 uncultured Bacteroidia bacterium | reverse complement strand
GTTTTCCCGGAATATACGGGGACCAATATCGCCTTCTCCACCAATATGGACCCGAATGCCTCCCGGTATGACCTGAACCTGCAGGAAAGCGGCTGGTTCGTGCCGATGATGCCGGATATGAACCTGGATAATCCGTTTGTACTGCAGTACTTCCAGCAATGGGCGGTCTGGTGGGCAGAATATGCCGGCCTGGATGGATTCCGGGTGGACACCTATCCGTATAATGAGAAAGGGCCCATGAGCCGGTGGTGCGAAAGCGTGATGCGCGAATACCCGGACTTGAACATCGTCGGGGAATGCTGGACGTCTTCCTATGCCCAGCTGGCGTACTGGCAGGGCGGCAATCCGAATAAAGACGGCTTTGACTCCCATTTGCCGTCCATTATGGATTTTCCGTTCCAGGAGGCCCTGACGGCAGCCCTTTGCGAGAGCGGGGACAATCCCCAGTGGGGCCGTGGCATGATCCGTGTCTACGACTGTCTGTCACATGATTTCGTGTATCATGACCTTTCGCGGATGATGACTTTCTTTGCCAATCATGACCATTCCCGTATGGGCGACACATTCGGACATGATCCGCGCAAAATGAAGATCGCGCTGGCGCTGCTGGCCACGGTCCGCGGTATCCCGCAGTTGTATAACGGGGATGAGATGATGTTCTCGTGCCGGCCCGGGGACTGGAGTGACGGCTCCAAACGGATAGATTTCCCGGGAGGATGGGAAGGAGATGAAGCCCAGTTATTTACGCCGGAAGGGCGGGCCGCTGCCGGCCAGACGTCTACGGCGGATTATTCCACGGCGGCCGATTTGCATGATTATACGGCACGTCTGTTCGGCTGGCGGAAAGGAAAAGAAGTGTTGCATACGGGCAAGACCCTTCATTTCATGACAAGGGACAACACCTACGCGTTCTTCCGGTATAACGAAACCGATGCGGTCTTTGTCTATGTAAACAATACGGACCATGACATGCAGGTTCCGTGGAACCATTATGCCGAACTGGCACCGGTGGCCGTCCGGGCCCATGACCCGCTTTCCGGGACAGACCTGACGCTGGACGGCAATACGGTGGTTCCGGCGATGAGCGTACTGGTCGCTGAATTCAAACGGTAACTGCCGGATCATTCCGGAAACGAGAACGCCCTGGAAGTCAAATGCTTCCAGGGCGTTCTGTCGTTAGGTGACCTGCTATTTGAACCACTCGGTCAGGTGGTTCTTGGCGTACAGGTAATACACGGCAAGACCGACCCAGCTGGTGATCAGGACAAGGACGGCGGAAATGATCTTACCGACCACGGAGATGGGTTTCTTGAGGATGTCGATCACGGCGAGGACAGACAGGACGACACCGATAATGTAAATAAGGGTTGACATGATTTGAATTTATTAAGTTGTTGTGATAGGACTTATTCTGCGTAAAGATAAAATAATTCTTCTTTTTATACAAGCCTTTACCGGTGTGACAGGGTCTGTCCGCCAATGAATTCCCGCATAATGGAAGTCGGCGGGATGGCCGCGATTTCCGAAGGCTGCAGGGCGACGATGTATCCCAGGAATTTCAGCAACCGGATGGCTTCCGTGTAGGCCGGTGAAGCCGGCGAAATCCGGCGCAGCAGCGGCTCGGCATAATACCGGAGCATCGGGAGCTCGAAAATCAGGGCGGAATTGAAGACGGCGTCAGCATTCTCCTGATAGGGGAAAATGTTGCGGCTTTCTCCCCGGCGCACGCTGTGCCAGCGCAGGATGGTATCTTCCGGCGTGATGCCGCGGACCCGGTTGTCCCGTACGATGCGGCGCAGCAGGCGGTTGTCCGAGGTGGAAATGTTGTTGTTCTCGTCGAGATTGAGCGAGGTCAGCGCCGAGGCATAAACCCGGAAAATCCGGGTGTTGTCGACGGCGGCCGTCATCTCCGGATTCAAGGCGTGGATGCCTTCCATAATCAGGATGTCTTTCTCTTCCAGGCGCATCCGGTGTCCGTCATAAACCCGCTGGCCCGCCTTGAAGTCGAATTTCGGCAGCTCGACTTCTTCGCCGCGCAGCAGGGCATTCAACTGTTCGTTCAGCAAGTCCAGGTCCATGGCATGCAGCGCCTCGAAATCATAATCGCCGTTTTCGTCGCGCGGCGTGTGGTCCCGGTCCACGAAATAGTTGTCCAATTCAATGACTTTCGGGTTGAGGCCCAGCACCTTGCATTGCAGGGCGAGTCGCAGGGACGAGGAGGTTTTCCCGCTCGAAGAGGGGCCGGCGATCAGCACGATCTTCACCTGCGAACGTTTCCGGAAGATTTCATCTGCGATGCCGGCGTATTTCCGTTCATGCAAACTCTCGGCGATGTTGATGATTTCCGTCGCCCTTCCGCCCAGGATGGCCTTGTTGAGCGATCCTACTCCGCTGATACCGACAATGTTGCACCAGTCGGAATACTCTTTCAGCGTAGCCGCGATCTTGGATTGCCGCGTCATCGGCAGGACTTTGTCGAAGTCATTGATGGACGGCAGCTGCATGCAGAATCCCTGGCTGAATCCCGTGATGTCGAATTTCGTCAGCATGCCGGTGGAAGGCACCAGCGGGCCATAGAAGGTATCATCCAGGCCGTCCAGCGAGTAGACATGGACCGTGAATTTGCCCAGGCTGCGCAGCAATTCTGCCTTGTGGTGCTGCATCTGACCCTCGTAAATCGCGATGGCATCCTCGGCCAGCATGGTCTTGACCATGAAGGGAAGGTCTGCTGCCACAATCTCCTGCATCCGCACTTTGATCCGGTCCAGTTCGTCATCGGTCAGGAAATGGACGGGATGGTGCCCCTCGTCGTTGGGTGTCTTGTCCTTGAGCTCGCAGTACAGGCCGCTGGGAAGGGAATGGTCGATGACCAGGATCTTGTCCGGGTAGAATTCCCGGACCACTTTCTGCAGGACAAAGCAGAGGGAGCGGATATACGTCCGCCGCCCGTCGGCGTGGTTGTAGCCGATGAATTCTACTTCGTGCGAGACGGCGACCGGGTAACTCAGGCCTTTGAGCTTGTGGTCGACCAGCGCAGCCAGGACCGGGTACATTTTCCCCGTTTTTTCGTCCTTCACCCGCGTGCACCATTTTTTTGAAATATCGGACAGGGTCGACCCCAGGGTTGCGATGTGGCGTTTCCCGTCGTTTGTGCACCAAATTTTGATTTCGTTGTTATCCATCGTAATTATTTATCTAATATCTCTTTCAAATAGGGTCCCGTAACGCTGGCCGGGTCACGGGCAATCTCCTCGGGGGTCCCTTCCGCCACGATCCGGCCGCCGCCGGCTCCGCCCTCCGGACCCAGGTCGAAAAGGTAATCCACGCTTTTCAGGACATCCAGGTTGTGTTCGATGATGATGACCGTATTCCCTTGATCCACGAGCTGCTGCAAAACCCCCAGCAGGACCTGGATATCTTCAAAATGCAGGCCGGTCGTGGGTTCGTCGAGGATATAAAGGGTGTTTCCCGTCGCTTTCCGGAACAGTTCAGCCGCCAGCTTCATCCGCTGGCTCTCTCCGCCGGACAGGGTCACGGCGGATTGTCCGAGATGGACATATCCCAGGCCCACATCGACCATCGCTTTCAGTTTCTGCGCAATCTTCGGGACATTCTTGAAGAACTCATAAGCCTCGTTGACAGGCATTTCCAGCACGTCGTTGATGCTCTTCCCCTTATAATGGACAGCGAGGGTGTCGTCCTTGTAACGCCTTCCGCGGCATTCCTCGCAAACGGCATTGACCGACGGCAGGAAGTTCATTTCGCTGACCTTGCTACCGGCGCCCTTGCAGGCTTCGCACCGGCCGCCGGGCACATTGAAGGAGAAGCGTCCGGCGCCGAAACCACGCACCTTGGCGTCGATGGTGTCGGCGAACAGGTTGCGGATATCCCCGAAGACTCCGGTGAAGGTGGCGGGATTGCTCCGGGGTGTGCGTCCGATCGGGCTCTGGTCGATTTCAATCAGTTTGTCGATGTTCTGGATGCCGACGATTTCCCGGTGGGGGAGCGGTTTCAGCTTGGCGTGGTAGAACTTGTTCTTGAGCACCGGCATGAGCGTTTCGTTAATCAGGGACGACTTGCCGCTGCCGCTTACGCCGCTGATGCCGATAAAGGTTCCCAGCGGGAAATCAATGTCCACGTCTTTGAGATTGTTCCCGGTTGCACCGCGGATCCCGAGGGTCAGTCCGTTTCCGCGCCTGCGGTGTCCGGGTACCGGGATGCAGCGTTTGCCCCGGAGGTAGTCCAACGTGGCGGACGGGCCGACAATGCATCGGGCGAGGGTGTCCGGGTCCGGTTTCCGTCCTTTCAGGAGCAGGCTCAGCGGCCCGTTCAGGCAGATATGTCCGCCCTGCTCTCCGGCACCGGGGCCCACGTCCACGAGCCAGTCTGCAGACAGCATGGTCTCGGCGTCATGCTCCACGACCATGATGGAGTTGCCTTCGTCCCGGAGGGTTTTCAGCGAGGCGATCAGCTTGCGGTTGTCTTTCTGGTGCAGGCCGATGGAGGGTTCGTCGAGGATGTACAGGACATTGACCAGTTTGGATCCGATTTGGGTCGCCAGGCGGATCCGCTGGCTTTCTCCGCCGGACAGCGATCCCGTGGCCCGGTCGAGGGTCAGGTAATCCAGGCCTACATCCAGCATGAACCGGACACGGTCGTGCAATTCTTTGAGGATGTCGCGGGCAATGAGGTTTTCCCGTTCGCTGAGTTTTTCCGGCAGTGAATCCAGCCACTGTCCGAGGGCGGACATTTCCATGGCGGCAACTTGCGAGATGGTCAGTCCGTCAATGCGGAAGCACTTGGTTTCCTCGCGCAGGCGGGTTCCGCCGCAGACCGGGCAGACGATTTTCTCATCGATGTCGTCGACGACGCCGGGGAAGGAAACCATTTCGGAAAGGTTGCCTTCCCCCACCCGGAACAGTTCGTCGGATCCGAAGGCCAGCAGGGAGACGGCATCGTCCGGGATGGCCGCAATCGGGTCATATACAGAGAAATTGTATTTCCGGGCGATGGAGCGGATGATATCGAATTTGCGGGTTTCACGCATTTTCCCCAGCGGGGCGATGCCGCCGTCCGCAATGGACAGGTTCCGGTCCGGGAAAATCGTATCGATGTTCACGTCGACAATCATCCCGAGTCCCTTGCAATGCGGACAGTATCCTTCCGGGGAGTTGAACGAGAAGGTGTGCGGGGCGGGTTCCTGGATGGACAATCCGGTTTCCGGATCGATCAGGTGCTTGGAATAATGCTGCAACTGCCCGGTTTCCATGTCCATGACGGCAACGGAGCCTTTGCCCCGTCCCAGGGCCGTCATCACGGATTCCCGGACCCGCTTGGTATCCCCGACTCCCGGTTTGAGTTTATCGACGACCAGTTCGATGAAATGGGGCTTGTAGCGGTCCAGGGCCGTCACTTCGGCCAGGTCCCGGATTTCCCCGTCGATGCGCATCTGGGTATAACCCCGCCGGCGCATCTGGTCGAAAAGTTCTTTGTAATGTCCCTTCCGGCCCCGGACAAGCGGAGCAAGCAGGTAGCATTTCCGCCCGGCGAAACGGGTCATGATCAGGTCGACAATCTGCTCGTCGGTATAACGGACCAGTTCCGCCCCGTTTGCGGGGGAATAGGCCCGGGAAGCCCGGGCGAACAGCAGCCGGAGAAAATCGTAGATTTCCGTGATGGTCCCGACAGTGGAGCGGGGGTTGTTCCCGGTGGTTTTCTGTTCGATGGCGATGATGGGGCTCAACCCTGTAATTTCTTCGACTTCAGGTTTTTCCAGAATCCCCATGAAGTGTTTGGCATAGGTGCTGAGCGTGTCCATGTAGCGGCGTTGACCCTCCGCATACAAGGTGTCGAAGGCGAGGGAGGATTTCCCGCTGCCGCTCAGGCCGGTTACGACGACGAAAGCGCCCCGGGGGATGCTGACGTCCACATTCTTGAGGTTGTGCGCGCGTGCGCCGTGTATTTCAATGTATTCTTGTTTCATGCAGGATTACTTAGATCCATGACCCGTCCAGTCCGATTCCGTCGGGATCTTCATCCGCGGACTCTTCCGGCTCGTTGAAGGGTTGGAGGAACGGATTGTGGGTGCGTTCGTATCCGATATCGGTCTTGGGACCGTGCCCGGGGATGACATCCGTGTCGGACGGAAGCCCCATGAGTTTGTCCATGATGCTGACAATCAATTTGTCGTAGTCGCCCCACTGGTTGTCGGTCCGGCCGATGCTTCCGGCAAAGAGGGTATCTCCGCTCAGGAGCAGGCCGTCTTCGCGGTCCAGGAAGCAGACGCCGCCCGGGGTGTGCCCCGGCGTATGGATGACTTCGAAGGAAATCTTCCCGCCGCGGAGGATGTCGCCTTCCGACAGGGGAAGCCAGTCGAAGGAGGTGTCCGGGGCTTTCAGGCCGAAAGCGGTGCTGATCTGGTCGTCATGGGCGAGGATGACCGCGTCGTCCGGATGCATGTAGACGGGGATATCATATAATTCCGACAATGCCTTGACGCCATAGATGTGGTCGAAATGTCCGTGGGTGAGGAGAATCTTTTCCGGGCGGATTTTTTCTGCGGCCATGTAACTGCACAGGCGCTGCATTTCAACCTCTCCGTAACATCCCGGGTCCACAATCACTCCGCAGCCGTCTTCGTCCCACAGCAATGGGCAGGAAGTTTGAAAGGGATTGAAAACAAATGATTTGATATTCAGCATGTAAGGAATAATTTCGCAAGTTTCGTGTAAGTCGTTTACAAATTTAAGAAAAAGACTCTAAATTTGTAAGGATAACCATTTCCATTTCAACTTCTCTTACCATGCACATCGGAATTGCGGGAAATATCGGCAGCGGGAAGACGACCCTGACCAAAATGCTGGCCGCCCACTACGGGTGGACTCCGAAATTTGAATCCGTCACCTATAACCCTTATCTGGAAGATTATTACAAGGATATCAAACGCTGGTCGTTCAACCTGGAGGTCTATTTCCTGGAGCAGCGGTTCCAGGACGTGCTGGAGATCGCCCGTTCGGAGAACACGGTGATCCAGGACCGGACGATTTTCGAAGGCGTGTATATTTTCGTCGCCAACAACCTGGCCATGGGCAATCTTTCCCAACGGGATTTCGACACGTACATGCGTCTTTTCCATGCGATGATGTCCCTGGT
>CADBPH010000292.1 GCA_902796455.1 uncultured Bacteroidia bacterium | reverse complement strand
TTTCCCCGGAGCTGCGGTCCCGCCGTATTTGACAATCAGGAACAGCGCACACTCCTTGTCCATCTCCAAAGTGGTCAGCATCCCGGTTTCATCCGCCTGGAACGCAGCTGAATACTGTCCGCCGGTCTCCGGATCCCATACCTCCAGGATCTTCCCGCCCGGAGTCCGCAGGTGGATGTCCGCCTTGACCGGATTCGCGGCGAAGTTCCGCACCCAATAGATATCTCCGTCTACCAGCCGGCGATGGACGTATCCCAGGCTGTCTTCCGAAGCCGTGAAATCGGGAGCGACATGCTTTCCTGCCAGTGCCGCAGCCATGCTCTCCCCTTTCATCCGTTCCTGCAAGCGCGAACGCAGTTTCGCAAAGGTTTCATTGTCATCGTTCATGCCCGCAGGCTCTTCCGGCAGGGTCCCGCAAACAGGAATCCCTTTTTCGGCGAAATCCACAATACGTCTCAAGATATTGATGGACATACGCTTGCAATTGTTCCCGAGGAAAAGGATCTCGTAGGACATCCCGGATTTCGTCACCAGTTTTCCCTGCTTCGGCCGCACGGCCTCCAGCAGTCCCGTCGGATTGATGTAATCGAAATTATATCCCTCCGGAACAGGCTGGATATTCACGCCATAGAGGCCCGTCAGCGTATTGTCCTCCCCATAGTAGAACAAGACATCCGCCACGAATTTTCCCTGCTGCAGCAGATAACACGACCGGGCAAGATAATCCATCCATGGCCGCATCATGCCCGACCAGGTTTCGTGCCGGCTGAACCATTGCCCGAACCGGCCCAGCCCGGTTCCCGGGACCTTGTCATCCGACGGCTGATGGGCGGACTCGTGGAAAACGAAACGGTTGAGACCGCTTTCCATCGCAACATCGGCGACATATTTCAAGCTTTCAGGAGGATAAGAATACGCATTCTCAAAATTGCCCATGACCGTAAAGGTTTCCGCTGCCGCGATATTCTGCCCGAAAATGTGGGCGACGGAGGACGACTCCCGGATATCCGTCTTGCGCATCTGGATGGGCCGCCGGACCCAGATGGCGGACATCGGAACGGTAGCGGTCATCTTCATGTCCATGCCGTCCCCGATGAATGCCCGGGAATTTTCGTGGGCCTCGGTATACCGTCCCCGCAGACCGTATTCCTTGACAATTTCGTTGACACGGTCATAGTTCTCCGCCATCAGGTCCCCGATGGTCTTCCGCCAGTCCCAGAGGAATTTCTCTGTTTCTTCGGAGCTGCCGATAATCTCGCCGGTCAGGGCCGGGAGCCAGCGAAGGAGGTCATAGCCATTCCGGGCCTGGAACTCCTCTTTCATGTTTTTGGTCCAGGTCATGTGACGCGCCTCATAACTGTCCAGGAGGATATATTGGATGCCCCGGTCTCCGACCATGCCGCCGGCAGCCTCCTTGTACAGCTCCATATACTGGTGGAAATGGTCCATCCAGGCCTCCGGATCAAGTTTGTCCACCTCCAGCCCGGTTGCCTCGGGCGTGGCCGGATGGTTCTTCTTTCCGGTCAGGCTCTGCCCGAAACGGTATATCCGCCAGGATCCTTCCGGCAGGTCGCAACGGATCTTCCCGTCTTCGCCGGGCGTGCCCAGCACGAGGACATCCCGGATGGCATCCGGGGTCTCGGGTGTCACATGCTGCATGAAATCCGAATGGGGATCGAACCCCGCCTTCTCGATAACATGGTTGACCTTCGTCACCGTATGGAGGATGAATTCACGGATCCGCTGCCCGCGCTTGGCGATGGGAAGAATCTGAATCCGCAACCGCCAGTAACGGGCCGTGGCCTCGGGGAAATCCGTCGTCATGGAATAGTTGTTGCCGTCGTATATCTTGGTAACTTCCTGAAATGCAACGTTATCATCACTGCGTTCCAGGATGAGGTGATCATTCGCCGGCAATCCGTCATACATTGGACGCAGGCATTCATTGACGACCGTAACCGCCTTGAAGGTCTGAGGCTGCGGAAAACTATACTGAATCCATCCTTCTCCCTTTTCTACGGCCGAGGGGATCATAACATATTGATTGTAACAGCCGTCCGTCAGTTGTTCAAGAGAGATGTCCCCTTCGGAGGAAGTGACCGATGCGCCCAGTTCCTGGAGCGAACGCTCCTTCTCCGGAATCCGCACCGCCACAACGGCGATATCCCTGTACCAGGGCTCCACATCTTTGACTTCGTTGATATCCTGATAGGATCCGACTGCCGTAAACGGCTCGGGAAGCACGATTTCCTGCTTTCCGCCCGGAACCTCGACAGTCCGCCACACCAGCCGCTTCATGCCATTTTCACGGGAAACCCATGGGCCTCCGGTATGACTCCAGCCCGGAGAACTGGCGACCCCCACTTCCATCCCAAGCGAATCCGTCAACGCAATCGCATACCGGAACGCGTCCTTCCACGCATCCGACATATAAGGAATCCGCTCCGGGACGATCTGCGGAATGTTGCTGTAACCGGCATCGAAATGGTGCAGGCCCGCCACTCCAATCTCATGCATCCACAGCAGGTCCTTCCGGATGCCTTCTTTGGAAATATTGCCGCTCATCCAATGCCACCATACCCAGGGATAGGCTTCCCGGGGCGGCGTTCCCGCAAAGGAAGACGCGAACGAGTCGACATTCCCGCCGCGATCCTGACAGGACACGAGAAGAATCACCGGCAAAAGCAGCCGGGCGACATGCTGAAAGACGCGTTTCATTTCAACTTGATTTCCAGGACGGTATCAATTTCCTTGGCGTCCGGCGCAGGGAGAGAGATGGTCAGGAAACCATCCTTGGACGCTTTCCAGGTACGATTCGCGCCCGATTGATAGTCCGTGACACCGGCGACTTTTTCGCCGAACGGGATGACGAGAACCGCGGTTTTCCCATCGGAAGGAAGCGCCTCGGGAGCAAGGATATGGAGGAAAACCGATGTCGCCGTCCGGGTCGAAACACCCCAGGGTTGCTCAGGAATGGCGGTCTTGTCCGTTCCGTCGACCGTTCCCGAGAAGACCCTCATCCAGGCGCCCATACCTTTCAGGCGGTCGAGGGCGGGAGCAGGCAGTTCTCCGTTCGCCTGGGGGCCGATATTCAGCAGCAGATTCGACCCTTTGGCGGCAGCACGCACCAACAGATGGACCAGATCCCGGACGCTCTTGTATTTTTGGTCCATGATTTTGTATCCCCAGGCCCCGTTCATGGTCTGGCACATTTCCAGGGGCATGGCAGAGCTGACCTCCTGCCCGCTCAGGCCGGCCTTATTCTCGCCGGGAAGATCCCGCTCGAACATCTGGAAGTCCTCGCCGTCAAGCGGGAAAAGATGGTGGTTGTTGCCGACCAGGCAGGCGGGATCGATGCCGTGGATGAACCGGTAAAGCTCTTCCATCCGCCAGGAGAAAGTGCCTGGCTTGCGGTCCCACAGCCCGTCGAGCCAGATAGCGGAAGGACGGTACTGGGTCATCAGTTCCCGGATCTGGGCCTTTTCAAATTCGAAATAGTGGTTGTAATCCGCCTTCGCAGGGTCTTTCTCGATGCCGGAATTCCCCTTGGGGTAGTCATCCCGGCACCAGTCTATGATGGAATAATAGATGTGCATATCCA
>CADBPH010000291.1 GCA_902796455.1 uncultured Bacteroidia bacterium | reverse complement strand
TGCAGGGAAATGTCGTTCCCGGGGCTCATGAGCCCATATCCGAGCCGGGCGCCGTCGATAAAGAGCGGCAGGCGGTACCGGAGGCAGACCTCCCGGATGGCCGTCAATTGCGCCTGGCTGTAGAGGGTGCCGTATTCCGAAGGGAAGGAGAGGTACACCATGCCCGGAAAGACCATGTGCTCGTGCGCCCCATCGGCGTAGAAGGCTTTGAGCCAGTCTTCCAGTTCGCCGGCGTCCATCAGTCCGCCGTGCCCGGGCAGGGTCAGGACTTTGTGCCCGGTGAATTCCACGGCGCCGGCTTCATGCACGGCAATGTGCCCGGTCGCGGCGGCCAGGACGCCCTGCCAGCCCTGCAGCATGGCGGAAATGACCGTCGCATTGGCCTGGGTGCCGCCCAGGAGGAAGAAAACGTCCGCATCCGGAAATCCGCATGCGGCGCGGATCTTCTGCCTGGCCTGTTCGCAATAGGGGTCCATCCCATAGCCCGGGGTCTGTTCCAGGTTGGTTTCCAGGAGCTTCTGCATGATCTGCGGGTGCGCGCCCTGGGTATAATCGCATTCGAAGGAAATCATGTTTATCGGGTCATGTGGATTTGTATCAGTTCTCTTTTCAGGGCCGCCCCCAGCGCATAGTCCCCGTAATGGATCCGCTGGTCGACGATGTACAGAGCTTTCCACTTGAAAAGGCCGTTTTCGTTTTCGAGTTCATGCAGCCGGTCGATGGATTCCTTGGGGATGACCAGATGGCAGGGAATGATGACCGGAACCGGATTGAGACCGACCGCATGGGCGACCGCGCGGACACCGGGGCCCTTGCCCATGCTCTCGGCGAAATCGCTGTAACTGCACAGGCGGGCGGGCAGCGGCCCCTCCGGCGAATGGGTCAGGTCGAAGAGCTGTTTCCACACGCTCTTCTGGAACGGGGTCCCCAGCAGGAACAAGTCCTCCCAGCCCAGCGAATCCGACAGGCGGAAAAGCTCCTCTGTCCCGGCTCTCGTGCAGGAAATGTCGCCGACAGCGTCTGCCGGCAGGTCGGCAATCCTGGCCATCAGGCGGGAAACAGCATGATAGTCAAGGGAAACCGATGCGATTTTCCCATTAATTCGGGTGATAATCCAGGACAGGTCGGCTTTCATGGCGTGGAGGGATTAGGGTTTCAGGATCGATTCCAGTTCCGCCCAGGGAACCGTTACTTCGATGGCCCCGAGGTAATAGGGGCCGATCTCGTAGGCGTTGTATACGTACGTGATGCCGTCTTCGGACACCTTGAAGTTGCTGTTGGGAGCAATGTCCTTGACGAAGAGCGCGGCATAGGCGTCCTCGTCCCCGAGGGCCTCCCGCAGGTGTGCGGTCAGGCAGGCGGAGAGCGTCTCCGGATAACCCGGCGCAAACAGGTCGTTCTCGGAGACGGCTTCTCCGGTTTTCATGTTGAAATTCAGGGCGGAAATGCCGGTCATCCCGTGTGCTCCCCCCTCGAACATATAATCCGTGACCACATAAGTCACGATGTCTTTGTAGCTGCTGTCAAAGCATCCGGTCAGGACCTCTTCCACGCCGATCCCCTCTTCTGCGGGGACTTCGGGCACGTCCTTCCGCGCCGCCTCGACAAACTGTGTAATATAGTTATTGACAGCAGTTTCCGCGTCCATCCCGACATATTCCGCCCCGAGGGCCGCAGTCAGGATCAGGTCCTTCATGTTGCTGAGGGCGGCATCGGAGGCGCCGCCGCTCGGGCAGTCCAGGCTGATTTTGACGGAAATAGGGAAGGGCTCCGTTTCAGAGAAGGTTTTTTCGAGGGTCCGGCTTTTGATCCGCTGGTCCTGCCGGCAGCCGGCCACCATGGCCGCCAGCAGCAGGATTCCGCTCAGGATCAGGAGTTTTCTCTTTCTCATGGTCAGTCGTTGTTGAGTTCCGTCATATCCACTTCCGGCCGCTTGCTGGCGCCCAGCAGCCATTCACAGTAGTAATCGGCCATGCGCCAGAAGAAGTATTCGTTCATGTCGCCGAATCCGTGGCGCTGGCCCGGGAGGAGCAGCATGTCGAACCGCTTGTTGGCCCGGATCAAGGCGTTGACGACCCGGATCGTATTGGCCGGATGCACGTTGTTGTCGATGTCTCCGTGGACCAGCATCAGGTGGCCTTTGAGGTTTTTGGCCAGCTCCTGGTTGGTGTCGATATGGTAGACGAACGTGGTGTCTCCCTTGTCGATTTTTTCCAGAATGCCGTGGTGCTGTTCGCTCCACCAGCGGTTGTAGATGCTGTTGTCATGGTTGCCGGCGCAGGAAACCGCGACCTTGAAGAAGTCCGGATACTTGAGGATCGCCGCCGTCGACATGAATCCGCCGCCGGAATGGCCGTGGATGCCGACCCGTTCCCCGTCGATGAACGGATGCCGCGCAGCCAGCTGCTGGATGGCGTATTTCTGGTCTTCCAGGCCGTAGTCACGCAGGTTGCCGTATCCGTAATTGTGATACCATTTCGAGCGGTTGGGATGGCCGCCGCGGTTGCCTACCGTAATGACGATGAAGCCCAGCTGGGCGAGCCGGTCCGTGCGGGTGAAGCCTTTGCTCCAGGAGATGTTGTTCGCCTCGACCTGCGGCCCCGGATAGACATAGTCGCAGATCGGATAGACCTTTGTCGAATCGAAGTCAAACGGCTTGTACATCGCTCCGTACAGGTCGGTGATTCCGTCCGCCGCCTTGACCTTGAACCGCTCGGGGAACTTGTAACCGGCGTCGAAGAGGAGCGAGAAGTCCGCTTCTTCCAGGTCCATGATTTTCTTACCCGTGGACGCATTGTACAGGCTGACGAACGGTTTGTAGTCCACGCGCGAACAATTGGCTACGAAGAACTTACCGTCGTCGCTGGCTCTGGACAGGACGTCCATGTCGGGAACGTCCAGCAGCTGGAGCGTGCCGCCGGCGAGCGGGACCCGGTAGGTGTGCATCTGGTACGGGTTCTCGCCTTTTTCGACACCGCAGGCGCTGACGAGGAAATAGCCCTCGGCTTCATTGACCGCCAGGACATCCTGGATGTGGAAAGCGCCTTCGGTCAGGTTCTTCACGAGGGTTCCGTCCGCGTTGTACAGGTAGATATTGGCCCAGCCGTTGCGTTCGGACCACTGGAGGAATTGCTTCCCGCCGCGGATCAGCCGGATCGGACGGGTTTCCACATAGGTGTTGAGCCGTTCTTCAACGACCACCTGGGCGGAGTCGTCCGCGACCGGGACGCGGCAGAGGTCGACCCGCTTGAGGTCCCGGCTGGTCCGGACCAGGTAGAAGCCGTCGTCATCCCCTTTCCAGGTGTGGGGGTAGTATTTTTTGTACAGGTCGGCCGCTTTGATTTCGGCCTCCGGGATTTCGAGATCCTGGTCCTTGAAGGCCGCCGTGCGGATGAAGCGGCGCATACCGGCCGTATCACTGCGCGCGGCTTTTTCCATATCGAAGAGGTACAGGGAGCCTTTCGGTCCGGGTTCTCCGGGCATCTGGTATTTGTAGGTTTCCAGCGTAGGCCGGGGCTGGGCGATGGAATTGATGACCCAGAATTCCTTCAGGGGCCGCATGTCCCAGCGGATCGTGGCGAATTTCCGGGAATCCGGGGACCAGACAATCCGGGCGTTGATGCGCCGGGAAGTGTCCTTCACGGTGTTTCCCATGTAATTATCCGAGCCCCAGCTGAATTCGCGGGTTCCGTCCGCGGTAAGCCGGTGTTCGACAATCGTGGAATCTTTTTCGTCGGCTGCCGCCTTGCGCAGCGAGGTGGAGTCCATGTAGAACAGGTTGGCGTTCCGGACATACACGCCGAGGGTTCCGTCCGGGGAAACGGAAGCCCATCCGGGATAGATTCGCTTTTTGTCCTGTTCGCGTTCGGTCACGTCCGTGAGTTTTCCGGAGGCGAAATCATATTCGAAGTAGAAGATCTGCTTGCCTTTTTTCACCGGTTTGGCGTTCTTCTTATTCGCGGTGGTATCCGGTTTCTCCACCCGGTCCTGGGTGCTGGTAATCTGGAAGGTGAAAACCTTGTCATCCTTTAGTTTAAGGTTCTGGAACGGGATGTGTTTGGCATCGAAAGGATCCTTGATGATGGTTGTCAGTTCCATGGCAAGGCGGTCCAGGTCGAAGACTTCCTTCTTCGTTCCCTTGACCGGGTCCACGACCCACCAGCGCGAGCCGTCGGAGGTTTTCCATTCATACCAGAAGCGGTCCGAGTCCCGGAACCAGTTCGGGCGGATCTGGGTGGAAAAGACCATCTGGTTCACCTTTTTGGCGGAAAACCGTTCTGCGAGGGCATAATTGGGGGTGACGCAGTTGTTTTGCGGCGGATTCGCACCGGAAAGGGCAGCGGCACAGGCGGTGCCGAGGATAAGGGATATCAGTGTGTGTTTCATCATGTTCATCTTGGTAGGAAATCATTCAAAGTTAATAAACTTGTTTTGATTTCGCAGGGTTTTCGGGGAGAATCGTTCCGGGTCGGGCAAATTCTTCCATATTAAACGTTTAAGTGTGTCCAGGATTGTTGAAAACTTTGTGAATTACAGATTTTATGTGTATATTTGCAGCCCCTAAAAATTGGGGAGAAAACATAAATTATTTATTAACAATCATTTATGCCAACAATTCAACAATTAGTCCGCAAAGGACGCGAAAGACTTGAAGTAAAGAGCAAGTCTCGCGCGCTGGATGCGTGCCCTCAGAAGAGGGGTGTTTGCGTACGTGTGTACACTACCACGCCGAAGAAACCTAACTCTGCGATGCGTAAGGTGGCCCGTGTACGTCTCACCAACTCCAAAGAGGTCAACGCCTACATCCCGGGCGAGGGTCACAACCTTCAGGAGCACAGCATCGTGCTGGTTCGCGGAGGCCGTGTGAAGGACCTTCCGGGTGTACGTTACCACATCCTTAGAGGAGCTTTGGATACCGCTGGCGTAGAAGGCAGGACCCAGTCCCGTTCCCTC
>CADBPH010000290.1 GCA_902796455.1 uncultured Bacteroidia bacterium | reverse complement strand
CCAGGTATTCCAGGAAAGCGGCAGGGGCCAGTCCGTCTTTCACCCAGCGGTGGGCATAGGCGAATACCCCGGCTTTCACCTTGTCTCCGTTGTGGGAGCAATTATCCATGCTCTGCAGCGTCAGAGGCAGTTTTCCGGCGGCGAAACGGTCCAGCAACAGGGCGCAGACTTTCCCCATGGCGAATACCGGCTGCAGGCCCCGGGCGAGGTCTGCCTCATTGTAGCCGTATCCTTTTTCGGTGATGGTGAACGAGACCATCTGCAGGGAGGGCTTGCGGAAGATTTCCCGCAGGCGCTGCCAATCCGCGAAGGGGTAGTCCGCCTTCAGGACTTCCGTCACCGAGGCGATGACTGTTTTCTCGACGGTCCCTGTGGATTGCAGGCTCACCAGGAGCGAGAGGTTGTCGTGGGGGGTATATACTTTATCAACTACCTCGAAATCAAATGTTTCCGCGACGATCACCCCGCGGTCATACAAGCCTTTGTTCAAGGCTTCATTGAGGATGGCCGCCGGGAAGGCGCGGAAAATGTTTCCACCGCCGAAATGGACCCAGGTCGGGTTTTCAGCCGTATTCCGGCGCACGGCGGCGATGTCGTATTGCGGGAGGGAATAGCCCTTCGATTCCCATTGTGCGGCATCGTAGCTGCCGCGGGTAATGTCGGTCAGTTTCATATTCAACACGATTGTTTTTACCCCCGGTCAGCAGACGAAAGCAACAGCCACGTCCTTGCAGGACGGGGTTCGTAAAGGTGAGCCGGGAGCGGCGGACCCTAGAATTCCTTATCTTCCGGCGCTGCGGGATTCTCTTTCAGGCACTGTGTGCGGATGTATTCGACCGCCTCTTGCAGTCCTTCGGCAAACTTGTCGAAATCTTCCTTGTAGAGAAAGATTTTGTGCTTGTCATATGTGAAACGGCCGCTGCTCTCTACCTTGCGCTTGCTTTCCGTGATGGTCAGGTAGAAATCATTGTTCCCCTTGGTCGCCTTGACATCGAAGAAATACGTACGTTTCCCAGCTCTGACCGGTTTGGAGTAGACCTCGTCGCCGGAATGTTCCGGAGCATAAGCTCCATCAAAATCGTCACTGTACATAATCACCGTTTTTTGAAGTAAATCTTTCCAAATGTAGGGATTTTTCTTAAAATTGAACGTATATTTGTATAATTTTTTAGCCGGCCTTTCCCGGGCGGCCCAAATATGTGTGATAGAGTATGCTGAACAGAAGAATTCTCCGGATTAAAGCTTTCAAAGTGATTTATAGTTATGCGGTTGCAGGAAACATGGACCTTGCGGGCGCCTATGCCGCCCTGGATGCCCACTGCGAGGCTACCCGGGATCTGTATCTGTTCATGCTGGGACTTGCCGGCCCGCTGGCCCGGGAGAAACGCCACCGCATCGAGGCGGCCCGCGGCAAATTCCATCCGACGGAGGAGGATTTGCATCCGAATGAGAAATTCGCGGACAACCGCTTGTCTGCCCTGTTGGATGCGGATCCGGACCTGGCCAAGGCGCTTTCCCGCCGGGGCCTTTCCTGGGAGCCCTATGATCTATTTATAAAAAAGGTCCTCGATACCCTGGAAAGCCGGGATTATTTCCGCGCTTATCTGGAAGCGGAGGGAACCTCCCTGGCGGAAGACGTCCGGCTGATGACGCGGATCTATGAGAATGAATTTGTTGATTCAGAAGAGCTTGCGGCCATCCTGGAAGAGAAGTCGATGCTCTGGGTCGACGACCTGGCGTATGCCCTGACGTGGTGCTGCCATACGTTCGCCGACCTGGCGGAGGGGCAGTCCTGGCGCCTGCCGGAACTGTACCAGAGCGACATCATCCGCCGCAGGAAACCCGGCGCGGATGTGGACAGCGACAAGGATTTCGTCCGGAAACTGGTCCGCTGCGCGTTGACGGGATATGAATCGTATTTCGGCCGGATCACGGCTGCCGTTCCCGACTGGGACAGCGACCGGCTATTCTATCCCGACATCGCCCTGATTGTCCTGGGACTGGCTGAGGCCGAGCATTTCCCGGAGATCCCCCTGCGTGTTACCCTGAACGAGTATATAGAAATCTCCAAATTCTATGGCTCGCCCAAGAGCCGGGGCTTCGTCAACGGATTGCTGGACCGGCTGGTCGCCGCATTGCGGGAAGAGGGCCGGATTACCAAGACAGATATTTCAAAGAAGTCAGAATAAGTTAATTAAACCCTAATGCGTATGAATCTCCTTATGTTGGTGTTGCAGGCAGGT
>CADBPH010000289.1 GCA_902796455.1 uncultured Bacteroidia bacterium | reverse complement strand
GGTGTATAACGTATCCATGACACAAAAATACGCAGTTCCGTGCGGAAAATGCAATGAACTCTGCCGAATATTTTTTATTTTTGTTTAGACTTCTGCTTTTGCGGAAGCTATATGCATAACAGGGATAATCCGAGATGAAAAGATTAGTCTATTTGCTGCTGAGCCTGGTTGTGGTCGCCTCCTGCGGGAAGACCCGCCTGCCCCGGGATCATTGGGAAAAGAACACCTACAAAGCCTTGAACGGGCTGCTTCGTGCGGAAGGGAAATCAGCCAGGGGGTATGATGCCCAGAAACGGCCCTATGCCGTCTTCGATTTCGACAATACGTCGATTATCAATGATGTGGAAATCTCCATGATGGTGTACCAGCTTGAAAACCTCCGCCTGAAGATTGCGCCGGAACGGATGTATTCCCTGCTGCTGGAAGGGGTGCCGGATACCGGGGTTGCCATCGCCGGCTCGGAGGGGCATCCTGTGACGGCAACGATGCTGGCTAAAGACATTGAATCTGACTATAAATATCTGTATGATAATTATATAAGCCTTCGCGGAAATCAGTCGGAAGCGGCGGATGCCGCCTTGCTGAAGAAGATTCGCAAGACCAGGGAATTCAAGGATTTCCGGGCGAAGGTATATGCACTTTCCAAAGGGATTGACGATTCGTTCGACTATGCGACCGGCTGCCTGTGGCTGCTGAAGTTACTGGTCGGGATGACACCGGATGAGATTACGGCCCTGGTCCGGGA
Source organism: uncultured Bacteroidia bacterium (assembly GCA_902796455.1). Lineage (GTDB taxonomy): Bacteria > Bacteroidota > Bacteroidia > Bacteroidales > UBA932 > Cryptobacteroides. Next base: position 3,958 of record CADBPH010000289.1, on the reverse strand, counting down.
ATCCACAGTCTGGTGGATGACCGGCAAGGACAAACAGTCCTTTGCAGAAGGGACGGATTGGGTGTCCCGCCAGAAGAATCGGGTGCGCCGGGTCCGCTGGGAAAGTCCGCAGATGGGTCAGGCCGGGAAGGTGGCGGTGGATACGGAGCAGGGCATCGCCGTGACGAAAGAGATGCGGCATCTGTACCGGGCGCTGCTGGAGAATGGCTTCGATGTCTATATCTGTTCCGCTTCGATGGAGCGGGTCGTGGAAGCGATGGCGTGCGACCCCGCGTTCGGTTTCGGGCTGGATCCCGCCCATGTTTTCGGCATCCGGCTGGTCGGAGAGGAGGAGGGACCGTTGAAGAATGCCGTGTATGCACGGGATTATGAGCAGCCCTACCAGGAAGGGAAAGTGCAGTGTATCCTGCGCTATATCGCGCCTGCCCATGGGGGAAGGGGACCTGCCCTGGTTGCCGGCGACAGCACCGGGGACCTGAACATGCTGACGGAGTTCCCGGACCTGAAAGTCGGGCTGGTTGTCAATTGCCTGCGGCCGGGGACGATTTCGGAGCTGGCGGCCTATGCGCAATACGGGGCCGGCGTCCTGGGGGAGGATCCGATTTCCATCGCCGGGAAGGATACCCGGTATGTGCTGCAGGGCCGGAATTATCCCAAAGGGCGTTTTATCCGCAAACCAACATCAAAAGCACTGAAATAATTAATACCACTATATCATGACATCTTTGAAAGAAATAGCCGGACATTTCGACATCCGGGGAACAGTCAAGGAAATTGCGCCGCTCGGGAACGGGCTGATCAACGACACTTACAAGATCGTTACGGAAGGGAACGGTCCCGATTATGTCCTCCAGCATATCAATAACGCCATCTTTACGGACGTGGATCTGCTGCAGAACAACATCCGTGCGGTGACGGAACACATCCGCGCGAAGCTGATCGCTGCCGGAGAGACGGACATCGACCGGAAAACCCTTCGGTTCATCCCGGTGAAAGGGGAGGAAAAGACGTGGTATTTCGATGGCGAAAAATATTGGCGCGTCTCTGTTTTCATCCCGGATGCGTATACCTACGAGGCTGTCAATCCGGAGTATTCCTATTACGCCGGGAAAGCCTTCGGACACTTCGAGGCGATGCTTTCCGACCTGAATGAGCCGCTGGGAGAAACGATTCCCGATTTCCATAACATGGAGCTTCGCCTGCGCCAGCTGGTCGAGGCCGTCGAAAAGAATGCCGCCGGCCGCCTGGACGGGCCGCAGGGAGAGGAACTGCACGCCATCTTGCAGGATATGGACAAATACGGCGTCCAGATGTGCCTGGCCGAGCAATTGTACCGGGAAGGGAAGCTCCCCAAGCGGGTCTGCCACTGCGATACGAAAGTCAACAACATGCTTTTCGACAAGGACGGGAAAGTCCTCTGCGTCATTGATTTGGATACGGTGATGCCCAGCTTTGTCTTCTCCGACTACGGTGACTTCCTCCGGATCGGGGCCTGCACGGCGCCGGAAGATGAGCCGGATCTGGACAAGGTCGGGTTCGACATGGATATTTTCCGGGCTTTCACGAAGGGCTATATCGAATCAGCCAAGGAGTTCCTGACGCCGGTGGAAATCGAACATCTCCCTTATGCCGCCGCGCTCTTCCCGTTCATGCAGGCCGTGCGTTTCTTTGCGGATTATCTCAATGGGGATACTTACTACAGAATCCGTTACCCGGAGCACAACCTGGTCCGCACGCGGGCCCAGCTGAAGCTCTTCCATTGTGTCCTGGACAAGACCCCGGAGATGCACGCGTATATCGCCTCGCTGCTATAGCGGAGTGTTACTCCTTTTCCAGCTGTCCTTTCAGGTAGTCCCGGATCAGGGACAGCGCCTGCTTCCGGTAGGCTCCGGTGAAATTATGGTCTCCACCTTCGAGGATTTCGAGGGTGGAGTTCTTGAATTTTTCGGCAGCTTGTTCGGAATAGGCCTGCGGGACCGCCGTATCCGCCGTCCCTTGCAGGATCAGGACATCTCCCTTGAATTTTTTCAGCCACTTGTACGGGTTCAGGTTGTGGATATCTGAATAGTACAGCCTGCCCAGCGTGCAGATGCCGAAATACGTCGTGTCCCGGATGTCGCTCAGGCGGGGGTACCGGGCCCTGCCGTCATCCGGGATATTGAATGCGGGAGCCAGCAGGATCAGGCCGGCGATGCCGTTGTGCTTTTCCGTAGCCGCTTCCGAGGCGACCAGGCCGCCCTGGCTGTGCCCGATCAGGTAGATCCGGTTGCCGTCCACGAATTTTTCTCCCCGCAGCCTGTGCAAAACCGTCTCAAGGTCCGCTTTCTGCGTCAGGATGGACATCCGGGTCATGTCACCGGTACTGCGGCTGTCCTCGCTGCCGCCCCGGAAATCGAACGTGTAGGCCACATAGCCCATTCCGGCCGCCTCCCGGCAGAAAGCATCTCCGAAATCCCCGTTCACGGCCAGTCCGTGGCAGAAAACGACGGCGGGATGCCGGCCGAGGCTGTCGGCAGGTTTGTAGATTTTTCCGAATATTTTTTCCTTGCCGTTGAAATAACTCAGTTCTTCCACGGCGACGGGCTGCTTTCCTTCTGTCTTCACGATCTGTCGCGGTGATTGATTCTGCAGATACTTGATGCCGCCCAGCAGGGCACCGGCCAGGATGGCCAGGGTCGCGGCGGAGACGGTAGCTTTTTTCTTGAATCCCATGGTATGGTTTGTCTGTAAAGCCCTCAAATTTACGAATTTTTTTGTATTTTTGAATTTGGTTTAAAATACGGAAATATGTTCCAGATTCTGAAAAAGCAGATGCTCAACCCGACAATTTGCAAGATGGTGGTTGAGGCACCGCGGATAGCGGCATCGGCACTGCCCGGGCAGTTCCTGATTGTGCGAGCCGATGAGAAAGGCGAGCGCATTCCTTTGACGATCAGTGATTTCGACCGGTCCTCCGGCTCGGTGACGATTGTCATCCAGCCGATCGGCAAATCTACCCGCCACATGGTGGATGATTTCGCGGAAGGGGATTGTTTCGCCGATGTGGTGGGCCCGCTGGGCAACGCCTCTGATTTTGTCAACATGTCGCCGGAAGAGCTCGCATCGAAGCGTTACGTTTTCATCGGCGGCGGTCTCGGGACGGCTCCTGTGTATCCCCAGGTCAAATGGCTGCACGAGCACGGGGTCCCCGTGGATGTCATCGTGGGTGCCCGCACCAAGGATCTCATCATCTACGAGGAAGAATTCCGCAGTGTCTGCGACCATCTCTACATCTGTACCGATGACGGTTCTTATGGCTTCAAAGGCGTCGGAACCGCGCAGCTGGAGGCCCTGGCTGCTTCGGGTGAAAAATATACCAATGCCGTGGCGATCGGCCCGATGATCATGATGAAGTTTTCCACCCTTACCTGTATGCGGTTGGGAATTCCTATCATGGTGAGCATGAATACCTTGATGGTCGACGGAACCGGGATGTGCGGCGCATGCCGCCTGAGTGTCGGCGGAAAGACCAAGTTCGCTTGCGTGGACGGTCCCGAATTCGACGGAGCGCTTGTCGACTTCGACGAGGCGATGCGTCGCAACGGTCAGTATAAAGAAGAGGAGGCAATGAATTATGGCAAATAGAATTCCCCGTGTCCCCGTCAGGGAGCAGGACCCGAAAGTCCGTGCGCATAACTTCGAGGAGGTGTGCTATGGTTACAATCTTGAGGAAGCGATGCTGGAAGCATCCCGCTGCCTGCATTGCCCCAAACCCCGCTGCGTCCAGGGTTGCCCCGTGAATATCCAGATCCCCGATTTTATCGAGCGTGTCGCTGCCGGCGATATCGAAGGCGCGGCAGCCGTCATCGCGAAGGATTCCTCTTTGCCGGCCGTTTGCGGTCGCGTCTGCCCCCAGGAGACCCAGTGTGAAGGCCAGTGTGTCCTCGGTGTCAAGTTCGAGCCCGTTGCGATCGGTAAG
>CADBPH010000288.1 GCA_902796455.1 uncultured Bacteroidia bacterium | reverse complement strand
GCCCAGGCCCAGCGCCGCAAAGCCTATAACGGTGCCCAGCAAGAGCAGATTACCGGAGCATACGAACTCTGGCAGCAGGCCCTCGTGCAGGAGGATGTCATGCGGAAGTCGTTCGAACGGGTCCGGAAACTGTATGACCAGAAAGTGATTTCCGCCCAGAAATACGACGAGACCAAGGCGAAGTACGATGCTTCTGTCGCCCAGGCGAAAGCGGCCCAAAGCCAGTATGACATGGCGTTGAAGGGGGCGCGCGCCGAAGACAAGGAAGCGGCTGCCGCCCTGGTGGACCGCGCGAAGGGCGCCCTCCAGGAAGTGGAAGGTTACCTGGGTGAATTGTACCTGACCTCCCCGGCTGACGGAATCATTTCTGCCACGTTCCCGAAGGTGGGAGAGCTGGTCGGAACCGGTTCTCCGATTATGACTGTCACGGATTTGGCGGATGTCTGGTTCACCTTCAATGTCCGCGAGGATTACCTCCACGGGATGAAACAAGGCGACAAAGTTACGGTCCGCATCCCCGCCCTTGACGGCAAGGAAATCCCCGCCACGGTCAATTACATCGCCGTCCGCGAATCCTATGCCACCTGGAAAGCCACCAAGGAAACCGGTTTGTATGACGCCAAGACCTTCGAAGTACGTGCCGTTCCCGACATCGCCGTCGAAGGGCTCCGTCCGGGCATGAGCGCCATCGTCAAAGAAACCACAAAACAGTAATGGGCACATGGCATGAAATATGGGCGGTGGTACGCCGGGAATTGCGGATCTTCCGGCAACGGCCGGTCTATCTGATCGGTTCCATTGGCACCCTGGCCTTCTGCGCCATTTTCTTCCTGACGTTTTTCCGGGACGGGCTGCCGCATGACCTGCCCATCGGCATCGTCGACAACGACCGGTCCTCCCTGTCGCGGAATTTCATCCAGCAGCTGGACGCCACGCAATTGGGCAAAACCATTGTCTACGAGACATTCGAGCAAGCGCGGGAAGACATGATCAGCGGCAAGTTGACTTCGATCTGCGTCATTCCCGAAGGGATGTACGCCGATGTCAGCGCGAACCGCCGGCCGACCTTCACGTATTACCTCAACAGCCTGTACTTTGTCGGCGGGGCCCTGGCTTACAAGGATATCCTGACGATGATCAACCTGACCAACGGCGCGGTCCAGCGCCAGGTCCTGCGGGCCAAAGGCATGAATGAGCGGGAAATCATGGGCAGGATCCGGCCGATCGACATCGATACACACCAGATCGGGAATGTGACGACCAATTATGGTTACTACCTGACCAACATCATGTTGCCGGGGATACTCGAGATGATCGTCATCATCATCGTGATCTACTCGCTCGGTGCGGAACTCAAATACGGGACTTCCCGCCACCTGCTGCGCGTCTCCGGGGATTCCATGCTCAATGCGCTGGCCGGCAAGCTGATTGTCTACACCCTGCTTTTCTTCTCGATGGGACTGACCCTTGTCGTCCTGCTGTACCACTGGATGCACTTCCCGATTGCGGGATCCCTCTGGAACATGGCCCTGGCCATTTTCCTGCTGGTCCTCGCCAGTGAAGCCATCGCCATCTTCATCATCGGCTGCCTGCCCGTCCCGCGACTGGCCCTGAGCATCGGCGCCCTGTACAGCGTGCTGGGTTTCTCTTTATCCGGGTTCACCCTGCCGATTGAAGCCATGACACCCTGGATCCAGGGGTGGTCCGCAGGCTTCCCGTTACGGCATTACTATCTCTTCTATGTCCAGGAAGTTATCTTCGGCGCCGGTTTCGCCGGCTGGTGGCAGGAAGTCATCCACCTGCTGGTATTCCTGCTGCTGCCCCTGGCCGTTCTTCCGAGATTGAAGAAAGCCTTTATTTACCAGAATTTCCCCAAGGAATAACACCTGAATCATGGCACAAAAAGAAACATATATAAAGAGTTGGCTGAAAGACTTCTGGGGAATTGCCACGCATGAGTTGCGACAGATATTCTCGGACGGCGGCGTCTTACTGATCTTTATTGTCGCCGGCCTGGTGTACCCGCTTCTGTACAATGTCATTTACCTGAACGGTGTCCTGAACGACACGCCCATAGCCATCGTAGACGAAGCAGACTGCGCCCAAAGCCGGCGGTACACCCGAGAGCTGGATGCGACCCGCGAAGTCGAAGTCGCTTACCGGTGCGTCAACATGGATGAAGCCCGGCGCCTCATGCAGGAGCGGAAAGTCAATGGCATCGTTCTCTACCCGCGGGATTTCGGCGAAAAACTCGCCCGCATGGAAACGGCGACCTTGTCCGTGTATTGCGACATGAGCAGTTTCTTGTATTACAAGAATGCCCTCATGGCTGCCAACCATGTGATGCTGCACGAGATCGGACAAATCCAAATTGAACGGTACGCTGCCGCCGGCTTTACGGGGGCCGAAGCTGCCGCACTGGTCCAGCCAATTCCGTACGAGGAGAACAACCCGTACAACAACGCATTCTCTTACAGCATCTTCCTGATTTCCGCCATCCTCCTGCTCATCATCCAGCAGACCATGTTCTACGGCATGTCCCTGCTGGCCGGAACCATGCGGGAGCGCAACCGCAGTTTCGCTTCCCTGCCGGACACCCTGGAAGGACACGGCATCGGGCGGGTTATCTTGGGACGGGGCGCGGCCTACTGGACAGTCTACCTGGCCATCTCGCTGTATATCGCATTCATCGTTCCGGCGATTTTCGGCCTGCCGCAACGCGGAAATTACTGGGACATCCTGCTGCTCCTGCTGTTCTTCATCACGGACTGTGTCTTCTTCAGCATGACCTGGAGCACGTTCATCACGCGCCGGGAAACCGTTTTCGTGCTGTTCCTGTTCATGTCCCCCATCTGCCTCTTCCTGACCGGAACCTCCTGGCCGGTAACCGCCTTCCCGAAATTCTGGAAATTGTTCTCCTACATCTTCCCGACCACCTTCGGGTGCCAGGCCTACATCAACATGAGCACGGCCGGCGGAGACTTGCTCGCAGCCCGGAGCCAGCTCTTCGCGCTGACGCTTCAGACGGTCATCTACTATTTCCTGGCCAGCGTCATGGTCTTCATCGAGAACCGCGTCATGAAGCATCGGGAAGAGATCGAGCAGCGGCGGGACGCCCTGGCGGCCCGGATCGGCATCGACCGCACGGAGGACGCCAGAATCATTGCCGGAGAATGATTTTTCCGGCAGTTGCATTGAATCTGAAGTTTTTTTCCGATATTGGGACAAATAAAAACTGATCGCATCATGAAAAAGTACGTTTGCAACATTTGTGGTTATGTGTATGATCCCGAAGTCGGCGATCCCGACAGCGGCATCGCTCCCGGAACAGCTTTCGAAGACATCCCGGCAGATTGGGTCTGCCCGCTCTGCGGTGTCGGCAAGGAAGATTTCAGCCCGGAAGAATAACGAATCCGTTTTCCCATGCTCGGTAATTTCACCTTTTACAATCCCGTAAAACTCCATTTCGGGAAGGATGCCCTGAATTTTCTTCACGGCGAATTATTGCAGTACGGGCCGCGTGTCCTGCTGTGCTACGGCGGCGGTTCCATCAAGCGGAACGGCATCTATGACAAGGTCATGCAAGTGCTCCGGGACGCAGGGAAAACGGTCGTCGAGGACCCCGGTGTCATGCCGAATCCGACAATCGGCAAACTCCGCGAAGGAGCCCGGCTGGCCCGTGAAAACGATGTCGACCTGATCCTGGCCGTAGGCGGAGGATCCGTCATCGACTATGCCAAAGGTGTTTCCGCATCGGCCTGGTGCGAAGAGGATCCCTGGCAGAAATACTACCTCCGCCAGGAGGAGCCGTCCTGCCGGACCATCCCGGTCGGCAGCGTCCTGACGATGGTCGGAACCGGTTCGGAGATGAACGGCGGTTCGGTCATTACCAACCCCGAAACGCACCAGAAAATCGGGAAGGTCTTCCAACCGGGGATGATGCCCCGGTTCTCCATCCTGAACCCCGAATTCACCTTCTCCCTGCCGAAATGGCAAATGGCGGCCGGCATGTTCGATATCATGTCCCACCTGCTGGAGCAGTATCTGTCCGGAACCGACGACAATACGTCCGATTACATCGGCGAGGGGCTGATGCGTTCGCTGGTCCATGCCTCCCGGATCGCTTCCGCCAATCCGCTCGATTATGAAGCCCGGAGCAACATCATGTGGACGGCAACCATGGCGCTGAACACGATGACGAAGATGGGCAAAAGCCAGGACTGGATGGTCCACATGATCGGACAGAGCATCGGGGCCTTCACCAATGCGACGCACGGGATGACCCTTTCGGCCGTTTCCGGCGCTTATTACCGGCACATCCTGCCGTACGGCGTGGAGAAATTCGCCCGTTTCGCCCGGAATGTCTGGGAGATCCGTCCCGAAGGGAAAACGCAGGAAGAACTTGCCCTGCAAGGGATTGAGGCGCTGGAATCCTGGATGGATGAAATCGGTGTCGTCCGGCACATCTCTGAAATCGGCGTAACCGAAGAGATGATCGGCGATATCGCCGCCAACGCAATCATTACGACCGGCGGCTATAAGACGCTTTCGACCGACGACATCGTCAAGATCCTGCACGACAGCCTCTGAGACATCTGACAAAAAGCAGCGGGCCAGCCGGATAACCGGCTGACCCGCTGTCATATCACCTTATCGCTAAAGCGAAGCGATGTTCTTCGGATTCAGCAATTCTTTCCCTTCTGCGGTATACGCATAAGCGATCCGGTCTTCGTAATACTTCTCGACCTTCCCGCGGACAATCTTCATGGTGCTGTTAACCATGTGGTTCTGCTCCGTGAACGGTTCGGGAAGCACGGCCACGGCCGCCGGCAGCCAGCGCTCCGGGAACATGCCGCCATGGACGCCGCCCTTCTTGTAGGCATCGATTTCCGCCTGGATCTTCCGCAGCATCACCTTCTTGCCCTCTTCCGTTTCGGGATCGGCCCCGGATTCCTTGGCATACGCGGCCAAAGCCTCCTTGTTCGGCACGATCAAAACGATGGTGTACGGATCCTGGTTGTTATGCAGGATCACCTGGTCGATGTATTTGGAGCCGTCGGTCAGCGAGTCCTCGAAACCTTCAGGGGAATACTTCTCCCCGTCAGAAGAAATCAGCAGGGATTTGAAGCGTCCGACCACCCAAAGGAACTCAGGATCTTTCATATAGCCCATATCTCCGGTATGCAGCCATCCGTCCACGACGGTTTCGGCCGTCGCCGTCGGATTCTTCCAGTAACCGGCCATGACATTCTCGCCCCGGATGACAATCTCACCCCGCTCGCCATACGGCAATTCCTTGCCCTCGGAATCGCAGATCTTGATATCCATCGGCTTGACGACGCGTCCGGAAGAGCCGAAAATGGCATGGCCGGGCGCATTGGAACAAATGATCGGCGTCGCCTCGGACAGGCCGTAGCCCTGGAACATCGGCATTCCGACCGCGCAGAAATAGCGCTGGAGCTCGATGTCCAACAAGGCGCCGCCACCGACGAAGAACTTCATCCGTCCGCCGAAATTCTCCCGCACCGCCTTGAAGATCAATTTATCAAACAGCCACATGAGCGGTTTTCTCCACCAGGAGAGGATTCCGCCGCGGTTGTAATACTCCTTGTTATACTTGATGGCGTTGTTCAGGGCGAAATTGTAGAGTTTCTCCACGGTCGGTCCCTTTGCCTTGATGCCGCTTTCGATGTTTTTCCGGAAATTGCGGGCCAGGGCCGGCACGGAAAGCATGACCATCGGGCGGGTCTCCTTGATTGCCATCGGAATGTTCCGCAGGGAAGCCATCGGCGTCTTTCCGATCGGAACCGTCGCGATACTGCCGCCGTAAGACATCATCGTATAGAAACCGGCCACGTGCGCAAAGCAATGGTCCAGCGGCAAAATGATCAGCATCACATCGTCCACGTCAATCCCGATGACGGAATGCGCCTGCTCGACATTGGCCGTGTAGTTCCGGTGCGTCAGGAGAATGCCCTTCGGATCGGCCGTCGTACCGGAAGTATAGCTGATGTTGGCATAGTCGTCCGGACCGACGCTGCGGTAGCGGGCTTCGAACGCATCCCGGTGATCTGCCAGGAAG
>CADBPH010000287.1 GCA_902796455.1 uncultured Bacteroidia bacterium | reverse complement strand
TCCATCAGGCGGACGCCTTGCCAGGGGACGACCGGCTGGGGCGCCCGGAAACGGTTTTCTCCGGTCGGAGGAGCGGCATACGGAATCCCTCTGTAAACCGTAATCTTGCCCGGGAGTTCAACGCCTTGGATCTGTCCGCCTTCAATCGTGAGGACGGGGTTCCTGTCCGGGTTGCACCCGCAGGAGAGGGCGGCCAGGGCAAGGGAGAAAATGATTGATGTCAGCTGTTTCATGATTTCAAAGATAGTGAATTAGCGGGACTGTCGGCATCCGGAATCAAAGATCTTTCATGAAATCCGGTTTTTTTTACGATATTAGAATCGATTTCCGAACAAATGAATGGGATATGAAACGGTATTACATTCTCTTAATATCTGCTCTTTTGCTGTTGTCCGCATCCGACGGGGAAAAGGAGACGGGTGTCGACCTGATGAGCGATACTTGGGTCGCCACGGATGCACTCGGACGGCAGATGCCGTTGATTGATTCTGTAGGAGCAATCAAGAATGACCATCCCCGAACGGTTGGGATTTTCTATATCACCTGGCATGCACAGAAACACCATAACCGGGAAGGGCCCTATCTCGATGTAACCCAGATCCTCAACAGGGATCCGGAAGCTCGTTATCAAAGTGATAATCCGCTTTGGAAAGATGAGACCTATCACTGGGGCGAGCCGGAAATGGGCTATTTTCTCAGCCAGGACGAGTGGGTGATGCGCAAGGATCTCTCCATGCTGCAGGATGCCGGAGTCGATGTCCTGATCATGGATGTCACCAACGGCGTCTTCTACTGGGACGAGTGGGAGGTCTTGTTTTCGACGATGATGAAAATGCGCGCAGAAGGGAACAGGACGCCCAAGTTCGTTTTCTGGGCTTATAACGGCAATCCTGTCCGGGTGGTGAAATCGCTGTACGAACGCTATTACAAACAAAACAAGTATTCCGACCTGTGGTTCTACTGGGATGGAAAGCCCTTGTTATTGTACAACGCCCATCCTGAGACGGATGCGAATGGCCACTACAATGCCTCGGCAGCTGATTATCCTCCGGAGATTTTCGATTTCTTCACATTGAGAAACATGTGGTGGGGCTATTATGAATGGCAGGGTGCGCGGTATATTGGCACGGAGGACAACTGGAGTTTTGGTTATTCGATGGCAGATGAGCGGATTCGGAATATGTCGCCGGAAGAACTGGTGTCCAAACATAACGGTTGTCTGGAAGAGGCCGCCGTCACCCCCGCCCAGCATCCCGTAACCATGACCAAAGATCCCATTGGGGTCGGCAAGTCCTGGTCGCGCTCAGGTGGCGAGCCCGCGCTTGATGAGCATGACATGCCCGGGGAGGCTTATGTCCCCTGGCTAGGCAGAACCGTGAAGAATCCGAGCGGATATGGTATTTATTTCCAGGAGCGCTGGGAAGATGCTCTGGCCGCAGACCCACCTTTTATCTACCTGAATGACTGGAATGAATGGACGGCCAGGAAATTTGGCGGCCGCGTTTTCAACTGGCTGGGAAGGAAGAATCCGTTCCGTTTTATCGATCAGTACAATGCGGAATTCAACCGCACCATCCAGCCGATGAAGGGCGGTTATACCGACAATTATTACATGCAGATGGCCCAGAATATCCGCCGTTACAAGGGTGTCCGTCCCATTCCGGTGAACCGGGGGTTCAAACGGATCCGGATAGACGGCAAGTTCTCCGACTGGGCCACAGTGGAAGTAGTGTACCGCGACACCCGTGGAGATGTCACGCATCGGGATGCCAAGGGCTATTCCGGCCAGCACTATCGCGATTCTTCCGGCCGCAATGACATCCAGGATGCCAAGGTGGCCCTGACCCGGTCAGGAAATATCTGTTTTTATGTAAAGACGTGCGCCGCAATCTCGGCGTGTACGGACCCAAACTGGATGTTATTGCTGATTGATACGGACCAGGACAGCGGGACCGGATGGTATGGTTATGATATCCTCGTCAACAAGACCGTTCAGGAGGAGGGAAAGAGCGAGGTGATGCGCTTCAGGGACGGTGTATGGGTGACCGTAGGACAAGCTTTATTCCACGTATCGGGCAACGAGATGGAATTGAGTATCCCCAAGGGCATGCTACAATTGAAAGACAGCAAGACCGCAGGTTTTGATTTCAAATGGGCGGACAATCCGGCCGAACTGAAAGACCCGATTTCTCTGTGCCTGCATGGGGATACGGCTCCGAACCGCCGGTTCAATTACCGCTTTCAATGGAAACGTTAAGTTCCCCGCTCATCATTTCAAAACAGCTTCTAAAACTAATCCGGATTTTTTTACTAAATTAGAGGGCTCATGTTTAAAACGAAGAAGAAGATGAAACGGAATTGGATTCTCTTGACGTTATTGTTCTTGCTGCTTCCCGCTTGTAGCGAGAAGGAAGATCCGGAAATCCCTGATTTCCCTGGGAAAGAGGAAAAGACGGATCCTTCGGACAACAAAGAGCCTGAGGTGACCCCTCAGGGGCCGTATGACCTGTCCGTTCTGGATAAGCCCTTGAAAGATGTGAAAGTCCTGACTTCCGGCACCTGGCTGCAGAACGCTTCCGTCATGCAAAGCTTCGTGCTGCCCGGGGACGGGACGATGCTGGCCAACCAGCTCGCGCCGACCGGGTCCAAACATAAGATCAGTGTGACCCGGAAAGGCATTACCTCCAATTCAGGGAAGACCATGATGAGGCTGTCATTCTTCGGCCACGGAGACAACATGGCACACCAGAAGGATGCGAGCGGGAATATCTGGCTGTGGATCGGCTGCCACGGGACCAATGCCTACTATGAGCGGAACGACGTGAAAGATGTGATGTTCACGTATGGGCAGACAGTCGCCCGGGTCAAGTTCGAGCCTGGGAAGGACGTTTATCCGGAAGACGTTCAGGATCTGTGGTATATCCCGGGGTTGAAGTGCCTGTCTCCCGCTTTGGACCTCGAAGCCCGGCAGATTGCTTTCTACGGGTATGATGCGTCGAAAGTCTATTATTACTATGTCTTCAACCTCGATGATGCCCTTGCCCTGGCCAAAAAGGAAGTGACGCTTGCTTATCCCATTATCCGCGGCCCGTCGGAGGATTACAGCCTGGATCCGATTACCTATAAGGTTAAAGTGCGCAACCTGAGCGAATTGAAGCCTGTCGCGAAACTCACGCTGACCAAGAAGGTTTTTCAAGGCCAGCCTTATGAGCTTGGGAGCTTGACGAATCAGGGATTTGAGCTCCGGGAAGGCCGTATCTATCATTACTACGGCGGCGGCAACGATTCGGATACTTCCAAGTCTTCGGTGTCCGTTGTCACGGTATTTGACTTCAACGGAAAAATCGTGGATCAGCGCCGCGTGATGGCCATCGCCGACCTGAAAGACCTTGCCGACGCCGGTATCACGGATTATGGTTTCATGGAATCGGAAGGGATCAAGATTTACGGGGACAAACTGTATCTGGGTTATGCGACCAAGAAAAAAGATGATCAACATCGGTATGTCACGATCCTGGAATACGACCTGCCCCGGAAAGCAAAATAAATCTATTTCTGCACCTTTCCGGTCTTGATTGTTGCAGCAAAAGCGCTGTTGCACAGGCCCAGGAAGGCGGATAGCATGAAAAGGGTCTCGATGCCGAGCACTTTCCAGATCCACCCTCCCAGCAGGGCGATCAGGACTGTGATCAGATGATTGACTGAAATGCCGGTGGAGATCGTTGCTTTCATTTCCTCCTGGTTGTCGGCGATATCCTGGACATACACGTTGGAGGCCATGGAGGCCAGTGAAATGACGGAGTCCAGCACATAATTCACGCAGCAGACAATCAGGGCGGTGCGCATCGGGAACAGGTGATGGGCGAAGCCGTAGAAAAAGCAGACGACCACGAGAATCAGGGTATCTGCAATCATGACCGGCTTGTATCCAATCCGGTCAATCAGTTTTCCGACCAGCGGCGCAATGAAAAAGCAGGAGACGGCGGAGATGGCGAACAGCAGGCTGATCAGCCCGGCGTCCGCTCCGTAGAAAAGCACCAGGACATAGGGGCCGAAGGTGAAGAAAACCTGTTTCCGGGCCCCGTAGAAGACCTCCAGTATGTAATATTTCCGGAATTTCCGGCGGAAATAGAACCGCCGGCGCGACCGGTCCGGGGTGCTGCTGCCGGACAGCCTCAAAGAGGCCAGCATGGCAAAGAGCATGAAGAGGGCGGATACGGTGAAGATGGGCCTGAAGGGCTTGGCCGCGGCTCCGACCAGGAGGAAAACAGCGATGACGGCCAGGTAGCCTGCCAGGTTGCCGATCTGATAAATCGCATTCTGGTAGCCGAGCGCCTGTCCGCCGAAGCCCGGTCGCGAGTACTCCAGCGAGAGGGTGTTTTTCATGCCCAATTGGATGTGTTCACCGAGGGAATAGATGAAAATGGCACAGATGACCAGGGCTTTGGACGGGGAAATCAAAGTCTGCATGGTCATGCCTGCCACCATGATGACCATGCCGGTCTTGTACATTTTCTCCGCGGAGAAACGGTAGAATACAGCCAGGATGACAACCAGCAGCAGGCCCGGGAGTTCGCGGAAGAACTCGGCGATGCCCCGGTCCATTTCACTCATCGCCGCCACTTCTGCCAGGTAGTTGTCAATCACTCCCTTGTATAAGCCGAACCCGATGGCCGACAACAACAGGGATGCGAATAGCGCGCGATAACGTGTTTCCGGCTTGAAAACAGCGTTCATTTACAGGTCGTCGATGGGATTGCGTCCCGATGGGGTCGTGGGGACAGTCACGGATGGATTGGAATACGTGAGGATCACATGCCAGGTAGACTGTTCCCGCACGTCTGCATCCAGGGTGATGGTTCCGTCCGAAAGGTTGTACACGGCTTTGTTGCTGCCGGTTGCAACGGTCGGTTCTATCCCGTATTTCTTTGTGAGGGAGGCCTGCAGGGCATCATAGGACTTTTCCAGGGAGTCCCAGTCCGTGATGACCGGGAAGTCCACGCGTACTTCCGAGACCGGGTTGCCGCTGGGCGTAATCTTGCAGCGGCTGTACCCGGCGAAATCTCCGGTATACGTTCCATTTCCGGCATTGGCGAATCCGGCATTGACCAACTTGGTGCCGAAAGCCGACGGGGAACCTGAAATCGGGATTCCCTTGAAGGTGAGCGCTCCTGAGGATGACGCAGCCGTGCCGGACGGCGTTGTGGTTTGGGACGGCGTGGTCGTCGTTCCCTTCTCTTTGCCGATGCCCAGCTGCCGTTCCAGATCCTTTGAGATTTCTTTTACGGTTTTGTCTCCGGAGGTGGTGGTGTTCAGTACGTCGCCATCTGAGGTTTTCGGGCTGAGCCAGCCGCCGGTATTCTCGGAATCGGTTCCGCCTCCCATGCCGCCGGGGAGGGTGATGACGCTCCCCAAATTGCTGGTGCAGAGTTTGAAAATCAGAAATACGGCCACGAGGGCCAGGATGGGCTTAATTAATTTCGTTAAATTCATAATGAACGCGTTAATCTAACAATTCAGCCAGTTTCGCTTTCAGTTCCTCATGTTCCATCTTGCCGATGATGACGCCGTTTTTGTCGAGCAGGAAGTATGTGGGAATATAATGGACTCCATACAGGGAGCCCACGCGGGACGGCTGGTTCTTCTCAGGGAATTCGTCAATGACGTGGATCCAGGGCGTTTCGTCTTCTTCCACGGCCTTTTTCCAGGACTCCACCTTGTTGTCGTCCGAGATGCCCAGGATTTCGAGGCCTTTGTCGTGATACTTCGCGTAGAGTTCCTTCACGGCAGGCATGCTGGCGCGGCAGGGTTTGCACCAGGAGGCCCAGAAATCGAGGATCAGATACTGCCCGCGGAGGGAGGACAGCGTAACGGGATTCCCCTCCAGGTCTTTCAGGGTGAAATCCGGGGCCACGGCGCCGGGCTGCGTGGCTTTGCGGGATGCCAGCTCTTCGCGGGTCTTTTTAGCCAGATAGCTGTTCCGGACTTTTTCCGTGAACTTCCCGAATTCGGCCTCGTACTCTTCTGTGGAAAGATCGCGGGCGTATAGGTTGAACATGAATGCGCCGACTTCGGCATCGGGGTATTGGAAAATGCAGTCATAGATAGCCTTCTGGCCTTTTTCCCGGTATGCGGGCAGGATGTCTGCATATTTTTTCATCACTTCCCGGTTTTTGGCCTCATAAGCTTTCCGGTCGCTCTGGTCCATGTTGGAGAGTTCCTTCATGGCTGCTGCAAGTTCCTGGAATTCAGGGAGCTGTCCGACGGAATTCCGGGCTTCTTCCATCGCTTTGAGGAGCGCGTTGCTGCGCCCTCCGGTGGTCTGGACATCGTAAAACATCTTCCCGCCATATCGGCCGTGGTCCTTCACTTTCTCCGGGTCAATCTGCATTTTGATACGGCAATTCTCGATGTATGTGGAAGTGCGGATGGGATCTTCGCCTTCGGGAGTCAGGACTACGGAAGCGAGCAGCACGTCCGGAGTTTCGCCCTTGAACGTGAATTTCCCGTTACGCAGGGGCGCTTCTTGGGCAAAGTCGTTCCCGTCGGGGAGTTGGTAGGAAAGCTTCGCCGTACCGTTCAGGGAACCGGCCTCTCCGGTGAGGACATAACCCTGTTGGCAGGCGCAGAGCAACAGGGCCGTGCATACGAGGAGCAGGGAGTTTTTCATAACTATTTTATAAAGATACAAGTTCGTTGCTGCAAATATAATCAAATTGAAAACTTATCTTTGCATGGAGGGATGAAATAAAGCGATGAATATGAAAAAATGGATCCTGGCACTTGCGCTCCTTTCTTTCTGGCCGGTCATGGGCTGGGGGGCGAAAAGACCTTCCGGTGAATACCGGGTCATGACTTGCAACATCCGGATTACCGGACTGGAGGCGGATGCCCCTTATCCCGAGCGGGTGTGGGAGAACCGCCGCGACCTGTGCGTGAAAACGATCAAGAATTTGCATCCGGATTTTTTCTGTCTCCAGGAAGTGATTTATGATTCCTATTCCTGGTTTATGGACAAGTTCGGGAAGGAGTATTATTCTTTCGGATTCGTGGGCCCCGAGATGGACCCGTGGACCGAAGGCTATCATTTTATCGGGAAGAACGTGATCTTCTTCAAGAAAAGCCGTTTTGAGTGGGTCTCTTCCGGTTCCTACTGGCTTTCGGAGACCCCGACCATCGCCGGGTCCATGTCCTGGGGGACTACACGGGCCAGGCACTGCAACTGGGTCAGGATCAGGGACAAGAAGACGGGGAAGGAGTTCCGTCTGGTCAACACGCACCTGGACCACAAGAGCGATCCCGCGCGGCGGGAGCAGATCCGGATGATCGTCGAAGAATGCGACCAGTATTCCGACGGGATGCCGCAAGTGCTGTGCGGCGATTTCAATGCCGGAGTGGGCAGTGCGCCGATCCGGTATATCCGCTCCAGCGGCAACTGGAAGGAGATGTATGAAGACATTCACGGTCCGGGCGAGGCCGGAAGGACAGCCCATGGTTTCCTCGGGGACGCAAAAGGTCCCGGCCGCCGGATCGATTTCATCTTTTACAAAGGCCCCGTCAAGACCCTGGATGCGCGGATTGTCAAAGACCATGAGGGAAACATCTTCCCCAGCGACCACTTTTTTCTGGTAGCAGATTTCCGGATTCTGTAAGGGCAGGCTGGGGGAGGCCATGAAATGAAAAAACAGGCCGGGATTTCCATTTTATGGCCTTGTTTTGCGCAAATCCCCGGGAAATCTGGCCACGAAATGAAAGAATCGCCTTGTTTTTTCATTTCATGGCAACAACAGGGGCTCGCAACCCCCTTGATATATAAACGAAAAAACCGCCGCAGGGTACTGCGCCGGGAAGTATATGGAGTGTTGTTGAATGTTGTCTGGTAGCGGGAGTGGGTCACGATCCCACG
>CADBPH010000286.1 GCA_902796455.1 uncultured Bacteroidia bacterium | reverse complement strand
TTCAGTTGGTCCAGCCGGCCCTTGACTGTCCCGTCGAATTGGATCTGCTCCCCGGGAGCGAAGCGCGACAGATCCAGTTTGGTGCCGGGGGCGAAACCGCTGAGCAGTTTGTTGAGACCTTGGGTCGTGAAAGCCAGGTTCTTGACGGCCGCATCCACTTGCACCGACCGGATTGCCGGAAGGCCGGAAACCCGTCCGCTCAAGGTGGTGGAGACATTGCTCTCCAGCGTTTCTACATGCAAGTTATCAAGGGTGAAATTCCGGACATACCCGTCCACGCGTCCGTCCAGGCGGGCAATCATCGATTTGCCGGCAAGGCCCGGCGCGAAATACCCCAGGGTCTGCAGGCTCAGCCGCGAGTTCCGGATCAATCCCCGGATCCGGACTTCTTCCAGGAAATTGGACCAGGATTTGGAATTCTGATACAGGAAATCCAGCTGCGGCAGGGACAGGTCGGAAAACACATCCCGGATCCGGAGATGCTCGATCAGCGTTTTTCCGTTGCCGACGCGGGTGCTGCCGCTGAGGTGGTTGCAGACAAAGCCGCTCTTTTCCCGCAGGGACAGTTCCTCCGCCGTCCCGGACATGATGCCTCCGCCGAGCACAAGGTCTTTTCCTTTCAGGTTGATTTCGCTGATATCCAGGTCTGTAAAGTCTATTGACCCGCTGGGGTGCCCGCCTTTGTAGGCGAT
Source organism: uncultured Bacteroidia bacterium (assembly GCA_902796455.1). Lineage (GTDB taxonomy): Bacteria > Bacteroidota > Bacteroidia > Bacteroidales > UBA932 > Cryptobacteroides. Next base: position 5,290 of record CADBPH010000286.1, on the reverse strand, counting down.
GTAATTCTTCATCTTGAAGCCGAAGTCCTTCAACTCCACACGGCCGATGTCGAAAACGTGTTCCCGCTTCGTATCTTTCTTTTTCGGGGTGATGCCGAGGGTGCGGAGCAGGTTGGTCTCCGACGGGTGCAAGGTATCCTTGGACGGCTCGATGGCCAGGGCGAGGTACCCGTGCTCGACGGTCGCTTTCTTGACGTGCAATCCCTCTTTCTGGAAGAGCCCCTTCAGCGAAAAGGTGGCACTCACGGTTTCCGCTTTCAGCACCGTATCGATGGCACCCAGTGGATGTCCGGTCCCTTCGGGATGGCGGTCGACCAGGGCCAGATTATTCACTACCAGCGTATTGAACGGCTTGATGTGAATCTTGTCAAAAGTGATTTCTCCTTCCATGCGGTCCTGCAGGGCATGCAGCACTTTCCGTCCGACCCATGTCTGGACAGCGGGCGACTGCAGGGCGACCGCTGCCGAAAGGAGGATCAGCAGCAGGGCAGCCAGTACCTTGAGGCTTATTTTCAGAACCTTTTTGATGGCATGGGGATGTTTAACCCACAAAAATAATGAAAATAGTGTTATCTTTGCGCGCTATGAATCCAGAAATCGTACTTGGCATCGAATCTTCTTGCGATGATACCTCTGCGGCGGTGATCCGCGACGGTTATCTGCTCTCCAATGTCATTGCCAGCCAGCAGGTTCACAAAGACTATGGCGGCGTCGTCCCGGAGCTGGCCTCCCGTGCCCATGAAAAGAATATCGTTCCGGTTGTCAGCCAGGCCATTTCGAAGGCCGGCCTGACCGTTTCGGATATTGATGCCGTGGCCTTTACCCGCGGCCCCGGACTGTTGGGCTCGCTGTTGGTCGGCACCTCCTTCGCCAAGGCGCTGGGCATCGCGCTGGACAAGCCCATTATCATGGTCAACCACCTCCAGGGCCATATCCTGGCCAATTTCATCAAACAGGAGGGCAAGGAAAACCGCCATCCCGCGTTCCCGTACCTTTGCCTGCTCGTTTCGGGCGGGAACTCCCAAATCGTACGGGTGGACAGCCCGCTGCAGTTCGAGATCCTGGGCCAGACCATTGACGATGCGGTCGGGGAGGCCTTCGACAAATGCTCGAAAATGATGGGGCTCGGGTATCCGGGCGGCCCGGTGATCGACCGGCTGGCCGCTGCCGGGAATCCGGAACGGTTCACCTTCGCGAAGCCGCATGTCCCGGGGCTGGATTATAGTTTCAGCGGGGTCAAGACGTCGCTGCTGTATTTTGTCCGGGATGAATTGAAGAAGGATCCGGACTTCATGGAAAAGAACAAGGAGGACATTTGCGCAAGCTTCCAGAAGGTCCTCATCGATATCCTGTTGGATAAGCTGGTCAAGGCTTCCCGACAGACCGGGATCAAGGAAATTACCATCGGGGGAGGTGTCTCCGCCAACAGCGGCCTGCGGGCCCGGATCCAGTCCGAAGGACAGCGCCGGGGATGGAATACCTATTTGCCGGAATTCAAATTCACGACCGACAATGCGGCCATGATCGCGATTGCCGGGTATTTCCACCTGCTCGCCGGCGAGCAGACCCCGCTGGATGTCGCTCCCGTTTCCCGCATGGCGGATTTTTAATGAAAAGAACATTTCATGGTTTTATTTGAAGTTACTTGTCCGGTCGGCCGTGAGCCGCGCCAGGACGATATCCGGAAAGCGGCCGCCCAGGCCCTCCACCTGCGCCGCAGTGCCGTAATCAATGTCATTGATCCGACGAAATCATACCAGCCGACCCTGGTCGGTGCGGATGCGGTCTGCCGCATTGTCCGGCGCTCGATTGACGCCCGCGGAGACGTGAAAATGCGTTACCAGATCGAGGGCAGGCTCTCCGGTGAGCCGTCCGATGAATACCAGCCCGCTCCTTACCGGGATGTGGCGGATGCGCCCAAGGTCATCGTGGTGGGCGCAGGTCCCGCCGGTCTCTTCGCGGCGCTCAAGTTGCTGACCCTCGGGCTGTGCCCGGTTGTCCTGGAGCGTGGCAAGGACGTGCATCGCCGCAAATTCGACATGGCCCGTCTCTCTAAAACCGGGCAGGTCCATCCCGATTCCAACTACTGTTTCGGCGAGGGCGGTGCCGGGGCGTTTTCCGACGGAAAGCTCTATACGCGTTCCTCCAAGCGCGGGGATATCCGCGAAGTCCTGTCGCAGTTCGTGGCCTTCGGGGCGGATCCGGCCATCCTCGTGGATGCCCATCCGCATATCGGTACGGACAAGCTGCCGCGGGTTGTCGAGAACATCCGCCACTGTGTCACGGACCATGGGGGAGCGTATCATTTCGATTCCAAGGTGGTGGATATCACGAGGTTAAAGAACGGTACCTTCAACGTGAAAGTTGAGGATCATTCTGAAGAGAAGCCGCGCCGGATCGTGTACAAGGCCGCGGCGGTCATCCTGGCTACCGGCCATTCTGCCAGGGACATGTACGAACTGTTCCGCGACAAAGGCTGGGAATTGCAGGCCAAGGGATTTGCGCTCGGCGTCCGGGTCGAACATCCCCAGTCGCTGGTCAACCGCATGCGGTATCACGGCCAGTGGGAAGAAGGGATGCCGGCGGCAGAATATTCGTTTGCCGAGCAAGTGGACGGACGCGGTGTCTTTTCTTTCTGCATGTGCCCGGGCGGCATCCTGGTCCCTTCGGCCACCGAGGATGGCCAGACCGTGCTGAACGGCATGTCCAATTCCGCGCGGAATTCCCGCTGGGCCAATGCCGGCGTCGTGGTCCAGATTGAGCCGGAGGATGCTCCGGAGGAATATGCCGGGGACGGTCCCTTCGCCCTGCTGCACTTCCAGCAGGATGTCGAGCGGAACATGTTCGAATATGTCCGGACGCGCCGCGCTGAAACCGGCGGGGAGGGGAATCCCCTCGCGGCGCCGGCGCAGCGGATGACCGATTTCTGCCAGGGAGAGGTGTCCGAGAGTTTGCCGGATACTTCCTATAAGCCGGGTGTCGTATCGGCGCCGTTGCACGAACTGCTGCCTCCGCTGGTTGCGGACCGGTTGCGGGAAGCGTTCCCGCTTGTGGACAAGAAAGTGATGCGCGGATACTATACCGATGACGCCCTTCTGCTGGCCGTAGAGTCGCGGACTTCTTCGCCCATTCGTATGGTACGGGATTCCGAGACCTGCCAGTGTCCCGATGTCCCGGGTCTGTTCCCCTGCGGAGAAGGTGCCGGTTATTCGGGCGGTATCGTTTCGTCTGCCCTGGATGGAATCAATTGTGCTGTCGCGGCGTCCCGGTTCCTGGCCGGAGAGGCTGTGGAAACGGCCGCAGCAGCGGACGGGACTGTTTAAAAAGAAAAAAGGGAAAGCTTGGCACATCGCACCGCTACGACCTCCTACCCTTGCTGCCTTCCGGCCCTGGGGGAGTTCAGAGGGAGCTGGTCGTGTACGACTTTCCCGTCTGCAAAGATAACAAAGATTGTTCGGTTTTCCAAATACTCCGAAAATAACTACCGGAGAATGGAAGCCTCGAGCGGCCAGCCGGTGATGGTGGCGACATATGGAAGCAGGGCATAGGCCCATTTGGTCTGGCCGGCGTAATTGGGGTGCCAGCTGGCTCCCAGGTCCGAATCCATATTGATGGCCATAGGGCAGAGGTTCACGCTCCAGACCTGTTCCAGGCCGGAAGCCTCGACGGCGCTGCGGACATATTGCGGCATCAGTTCGTCCGATGGACCGGCAACGCAGAGAATCTTATGAGCAGGGCCATAGTTGTCCTTGATAGCCTTGAGGAGCTGGATATAATGCCTGCGGAACTCCCCTATCGTGGGCTGGCGCCCGGTGGAGAAGTCGTTGGTACAGAGATATATGACCGTCAGGTCAGGCTTCTGCCCGGAGGGCTTCCACGCCGGAGAACCTTCTACGCAGTCGAACGTGTTAAGGTAGCGCTCGGGCATAGCGAAGCCGCGGCCGAAGTCGCCGTAATTGCGGTCAATCCCCTGCCCCGAATGGGCCACGAGCATATAGTCCGCGCCGAAATAGCGGCTGAGGATGGTGGCATATGTCTTATTGGCATTCTCCGTCTCGGGCTTGAAAGGGTCCGACCGGGAGAGGCTTTCAGTGCCGTAACCGCAAGTGTATGAGTCACCTACGAATTCGATGAGGCGGGGACGCAGGGGCTCTGCCTGCACCACGGGGCCGCGGGTGACGAAGCAGTGCAGGGTCGTCTTGCCCTGCTCGGCTTCCGTGCGCTTCTGGAGGGTGAGGTTATGCACTCCCTTGCCTTTGATACCGTCGAACAGCACTATGAGGCTGTCGCTGCCAAAGGTCGTTATCACCTTGTCGGGCTCGCAGGAAGTGTCTTTGTCCAGCCAGACGTTGTAATAGTTCTTCTTTGTGTCGGAGGCACGGAGGGCAATATATTTCCCCTCGAAGGCCACACGGACATAGACGCCCGTCCAGTCGAAGGAGACGTCATCACCTTGGGCCAGAGTCCTGCCAATCACGGTGATACGGGAGTCGGAAGCAGGGGTTACAATATCCGCCGCGCGGGCTGAAAGGCTTGAAATAATGAGCAAAAACGCCAGAATTCTCTTCATAATACCGATATTTTTCCAAATTTAACCTTTTTTTCGTATGTTTGCAAAAACACCGCGACTATGGCCGATGAAAAGATAATCTTCTCGATGAACGGAGTGGGGAAAGTTCTCCCCCACAACAATAAAGTCATTCTCAAGGACATCTATCTTTCCTTCTTCTACGGTGCCAAGATAGGCATCATCGGTCTCAACGGAAGCGGCAAATCGACCCTCCTGAAGATAATCGCCGGCGTGGAGAAATCCTACAGGGGCGAAGTCGTCTGGGCCCCGGGATACAGCGTAGGCTACCTCGAGCAGGAGCCTCAGATGGACCCTGAAAAGACCGTCCTTGAAGTAGTCCACGAAGGCGTCCAGGAAGTGATGGACCTCCTCGCGGAATATAACTCCATCAACGACGCCTTTATGGATCCCAATCTTGACCCGGACAGGATGAACCAGCTCATCGAGCGCCAGGGCGAGCTCACCGAACTCATTGAGCATCACGGCGGTTGGGAGATCGACTCCAAGCTGGAAAGGGCTATGGACGCCCTCCAGTGCCCTCCTCCGGAGCAGAAAATCAAGGAACTTTCCGGCGGCGAGAAGCGCCGCGTCGCCCTGTGCCGCCTGCTCCTGCGCCAGCCGGACGTCCTCCTTCTTGACGAGCCCACCAACCACCTGGACACCGAAAGCATCCAGTGGCTTGAAGCTCACCTTCAGCAGTATAAGGGCACGGTGATAGCC
>CADBPH010000285.1 GCA_902796455.1 uncultured Bacteroidia bacterium | reverse complement strand
CTCCGGCGCACGGAAAACGTCGTGAGCCCCTCGAAAGACAGCGAACACATTTCCACCTGGCCGGAATCGGTCCCGGAAAACAGGAACGTGATTCCCTTGTCAAAAGCAAAACCGGTCACCAAGCCCTGCTGGTGGTCGACATGCGCCCCGAGCGGGCACACCCGGTATGGAGAAAACAAACGATACAGCCGGTCTCCGCGGCCGAAGAAGGTCCGATATGCCTGGTCAAGCGTCTGCTTCATATTCTTCAGAAAATGCAAATATACGAATTTTAAAATTCGCATCATGAAAAAGCTTTTTCCCGTCATCTCCAGCCTTTAGACGAGTGGAGGCGTGCGGGTTTGCAGGCCAATCCTTTGAAATTACCGCTTTTTTCGGTAGTTTTGTTGGTTTTGCAACCGGTACAAGAAACATGACGCGCCATCTATATACAGCCAAGGAACCCTTTCCGTTTGAAGCCGGAGGATCTCTCGATCACCTGCAGATCGTCTACCACTGCTCGGACAGACCGTATGCCGGTCCTTCCGATCCGCGGAAAGTGATCTGGGTCTGCCATGCGCTGACGGCCAATTCCGATCCCGAAGACTGGTGGCCGGAGATGGCCGGACCCGGGAAACTGTTCGATACGGAAAAGTTTTTCGTCGTCTGCTGCAACATGATCGGATCCAGCTACGGTTCTTCCGGGCCGGCCACGACCGATCCGGCGACCGGGAAACCGTATTTCTTCGATTTTCCCGCCACCACGGTGCGGGATCTTGTACGCAGCCAGAACCTCGTTCGGGAAGATCTCGGCATCCCGAAAATCGACCTGCTCATCGGGGCCAGCATCGGCGGCTTCCAGGCTGTCGAATGGCTGCTCATGTATCCGGATGTGGTACGGAACGCCGTCCTGTTGGCGACGCTTGCCCGCATCACTCCCTGGCTGACAGCATTTGAAGAATCGCAGCGCATGGCGCTGGAAGCCGACCAGACATTCCGCGCCTGCCAGGACCTGACCGGAGGTCGGGAGGGGCTCAAATGTGCCCGTTCCATCGCCCTGTTGTCCTACCGGAACGGCGATGGATACAACCGCAAGCAGCAGGAGCCCGACGACGATACCCTGTTCGCCGGCCGAAGCGCATCTTACCAACGGTATCAGGGACAGAAACTGGCAGACCGTTTCGACGCGTATTCCTACTGGTACCTGTCCAACACCCTGGACAGCCACAACGCGGGACGCGGGCGCGGCGGGCTCAAGGCCGCCCTGGGCAGGGTCCGGTGCCGGCCGACGGTCATTGCCATCGACAGCGACCTGATATTCCCCCCCGGGGACATGCAGGAAATGGCCCGGGCGATTCCCGGGGCCCGCTACCATGAGATCACATCCCATTACGGCCACGACGGCTTCCTCCTGGAAACAGACCAGCTGACTGCACTGCTCAAACCGATAATCAACGAACTTTAACATATTATGCAAGTACTGAAATTCGGAGGCGTATCCCTCGGCGATGCCTCCAACATCCTGAAAGCCTCGGAAATCATTGCCCGGGCCGTGGAACGGGACCGGACGATCGTGGTCGCCTCCGCCATCGGAGGATGCACGGATGACCTGATCCGGGCAGGACACCTCGCGGCCGACCATGACGACGCTTACAAAGGAATCCTGGATGCCCTTCAGGAGCGTCACCGCACGATCATCCACGACCTGCTGCCCGTGGAAAAACACGAGGAGTCCATGGAAATGTGCGACGATATTTTCTCCTCGCTGCGGAGCATTGTCCAGGGAGTCTTCCTCCTGGGAGAACTCAGCCCGGCCAGCCTGGATGCCATCCAGGGATGCGGGGAGCTTCTTTCCAGCCGCATTCTGGCCACCAAAATGGCCTCCATCGGGATCTCTACGAAATGGGTTGATGCCCGGGAGATCATCCGTACCACGGCCGGCATGGGCAAGGTCACGGTCGATACAGACGCCACCTATGCGAATGTCGAACAGATGATTGCCTCCAATCCCATCCATTCCCTGTTCATCGTGCCGGGATTCATCGCTTCGGATCCGGCCGGAAGGATGGTCACCCTCGGCCGGGGCGGATCGGATTATTCCGCATCCCTGTTCGCTGTCGGCAGCAAAGCCCGCGTCCTGGAAACATGGAAGGATGTTCCCGGCATGATGACGGCTGATCCCAAGATCGTCCCCAGCGCTTCGCTGATCAAGAATATCTCGTACCGGGCCGCCCTGGAGCTGTCCCATTTCGGTGCAAAAGTGATTTATCCGCCGACCATCCAGCCTGTCGTGGCCGAACGGATTCCGATTTATGTGAAATGCACGTTCGACCCGGACGGCGAAGGGACGCTCATCGAGCAGGACCCGCCCCGTTCCTACAAGGGAAAGAACGGACTGACAGGTATTTCCAACTCGGACCAGATTGCCCTCCTGTCTCTGGAAGGCAGCGGCATGGTCGGGGTGCCGGGCTTCTCCTCCCGCCTGTTCCAGACCTTGAGCGAGAACGACATCAGCATCATCCTGATCACCCAGGCCTCCTCCGTCAATACCATGTGCGTGGCCGTCGCGGAGAAAGATGCCGCCAAGGCGAAAGAGGCGACGGACCGGTGCTTCGCGTATGAGATTTCCCTCGGGAAACTCAACCCGTTGAAAGTGGAAACCGGTTACTCGATTGTCTGCCTGGTCGGGGACGAGATCTCCAGCCAGAGCGGCACGATGGGACGGATGCTCGCCGCGCTGGGACGCAGAAGCATCAGCGTCCGCGCCGTGGCGCAAGGCTCGTCGGAAAGGAACATTTCGATCATCCTGGCCTCCGAGGATGCCGAAAAGGCCATCCGCTACATCCACAAAGAATTCTTCGAGACCTCTTCCTATAAGGATATCAATTTGTTCATCGCCGGATACGGCACTGTCGGAAAGGCGCTGCTGGACATCCTCGCCCGTAACCGGGACAAGATTGCAAAACGCACGGGCAAACGGCTGCATGTAGCCGGAATCTCGAACAGCCGCAAATACATCCTGGACAAGGCCGGACTCAGCCTGGAAGACATCAACGGCCAGCTGGAACGGGGAAAGAGTGCAGTGAACGAGGCCTTTTTCGAAGAGTTGTCCAAGACGTCGCTGCAGAATTCCATCTTCGTGGACTGCACCGCCAGCTCGGATATCTCATACAAGTATCTCAACCTCTTCCGAAAGGGATACTCGGTCGTGGCCAGCAACAAAATCACGTTTGCTGCCCCCTACAAGCAGTATGAATCCCTGAAGACCACCGCTGTGGAAAACGGGGTGACCCTGCGGTACGAAACCACGGTCGGCGCAGCCCTGCCCATTCTCCAGTCTATCGCGCGAAGCGTGGACAGCGGGGATGAAATCCAGCGCATCGAAGCCGTCCTGTCCGGGACGCTGAATTATATTTTCAGTACCTACTGCGGCGGGGAAGACGGTAAGACCTTTGCCGATATCGTCCGCCATGCCCAGGAAGCCGGCTATTCCGAGCCGGACCCGCGCCTGGACCTCAGCGGCCGGGATGTGCTCCGGAAGTTGCTCATCCTCTCGCGCGAAGCCGGGGTGGGCATCGACGAAGAGGATGTGGTGATTGAGCCGATCCTCGGTCCGGAATTTTTTGCCGGTAAAGTCCCCGCCTTCTACAAAATGCTTCAGGAGAACGAAGCCTCCTTTGCCGCGTCCTGGAAAGCGGCGGCGGAAAAAGGGCTGCGTCAGCGCTTTGTCGCTTCACTCGTGAAAGATCCGGCCTCTCCGAAGGGCTATACGGCATCCATGCGGCTGGCTGCAGTCGGGCCGGAGCATCCGCTGTTCAACCTCTGCGGGACGGACAATGCCGCAATCATCACGACCCAATTTTATCCATCGCCCCTGGTCATCCAAGGCGCAGGCGCAGGTGCCTACCAGACGGCTTCCGGTGTATTAAATGATATTTTACTATAAAACGAACCCATTATGAAAGTTGCAGTTGTCGGTGTGACCGGGCTGGTCGGTACCCGGATGATGGAAGTGCTGGAAGAAAGGCATTTCCCTGTTACAGAATTCCTTCCCGTTGCTTCAGAACGTTCGGTCGGGAAATCCGTCCGCTTCGGAGGAAAATCCTATACGGTCATCAGCGCCGACGAGGCGATTGCGGCGAAACCGGACCTGGCCATCTTCTCGGCCGGCGCCGGTGCATCCCGGGAACTAGCGCCCCGCTTTGCCGCCGTCGGTTGCCGCGTCGTGGATAATTCCTCGTGCTGGCGGATGGATCCGGACAAAAAACTCGTAGTCCCGGAGATCAATGCAGACGTCCTGACCAAGGACGATTACATCATCGCCAACCCGAATTGCTCGACCATCCAGATGCTCCTGCCGATCGCCCCGCTCCATAAAGCGTTCACGATCAAGCGGATTGTCGTCTCAACCTACCAATCCGTTACCGGAAGCGG
>CADBPH010000284.1 GCA_902796455.1 uncultured Bacteroidia bacterium | reverse complement strand
GCAGAAGACCAGGAGCGCTGCCAGTCCATGCGGACGGCTACTCCCTATTGGGCGAAAGGCGCCGCGATCAAAACCCCGGACGGGAAAAACGGGACCGCCATCGCCTGTCACAAAGATGATAACGGGACGGAGATCGACAATGACTATCATTATGGACGTGGCATTGGGACGCTCCGACCCAGCAATTATTACCAGTATGAAGTCTGGACGGACAAAGAAGCAAACGACCTCCGGGGGCGGAACAATCACATGAGTTGGACACACATGACCGACTTGTATTACAACAACCCCAACCTGAAGACTTCCAAGAATAAATACTATGGCACGCACTTGGTTTTCCCCAAAGGCATGACGGTCGCCGACACCATCCGGTGCTGGTATTCCTGGCCGCAATACAAGCTCTTTGTCCCCGATCCGACTGTTACCACCGACCGGCGCGGCGGAGAAACCCCCTGGTATGTTTACCGCAGCGCTGAAGTCTATCTGATGCTGGCGGAATGTTACTATTGGAAAGGCGACAACAACGGCATTCTCCAGTATTTGAATCCTGTCCGCGTCCGCGCCCAGGCAGAGCCCCTGTCAGGGACCGTCGGAATGTCCGAAATCCTGGCAGAACGCGCCCGCGAGCTTTATTATGAGGAACACCGCCATATTGAATTGGTCCGGATTTCCTACACCTATGCCAAGACTGGTAAACACTGCGAAGCAACTGGCAAAACCTATAAGTTGGAAACCATTTGCGGGCCGGATAAAATCGGGGAGACGACGTATAACAAGGACAACGGCTACAATTTCTATTTTGATTGGATGATCGCTAAGAACGGCTTCTTCAATATCGGACTGAAAATCGCCACCGGTGAATATCTGATCAGTAATCACCATATCCACTGGCCGATTCCCGAAACGGCAATTAAAGCCAATACCGGCGGAATCATCAACCAAAATCCAGGATATGCGACGACAACTCCATACAAGGAACCTTTGAAAATCGATGTCGTTTCCAGATTGTAGACCTCACCATGAGAACTGTCTTTTGTCTTACTACGGCTGCTACGGGAATCGTAGCAGCCGTAGCCGGATGCTCGGCCAGAAAAACCCAGGCCGCCTCGGATTCCGGAAATAATACCAGGCCCAATATTCTGGTATTCATTTCAGATGACCAATCCTATCCTTATGCCTCTGCGTACGGATGCCCTGCTGTTTCCACGCCTGGATTTGACTTTGTTGCAACCCATGGCGCCCTTTTCACGAATGCCTATGTCACCTCTCCCGGGAGCAGTCCCTCCCGGGCAAGCATTCTGACGGGACGATATCCCTGGCAAATTGAAGAGGCCGGGACGCATGCCAGTTCATTCCCATCCCGGTATCCCTGTTACCCAGACCTGCTGGAACAAGCGGGATACGCAGTCGGATACACCGGAAAAGGCTGGGGACCAGGAGATTGGAAGATATCCGGACGAACCCGGAACCCGGCCGGTCCGGAATACAATACCCTTACCGAAACTCCTCCTTTTACCGGCATTTCAAAAATCGATTATTCCGCGAATTTCTCCCATTTCCTGGATGAACTGCCGCCCGGTAAACCCTTCTGCTTCTGGATTGGGACAAATGAACCGCATCGCGGCTACCAAAAGGATTCCTGGAAAGAAACCGATCATACCCCAGACCAGGTTCAGGTACCCGGATATCTCCCCAATGCGGCTGTTGTCAAAGGCGATATCCTGGATTATGCTGTGGAAATCGAATGGGCGGATTCGCACCTGCAAAAAGCCATTAAGGAATTGTCTGACAGAGGGATGCTTGACAATACACTCATCGTCGCCCTGTCGGATAACGGAATGGCCTTTCCGCATGCCAAAGCGAATTGCTACGATGCAGGCCTGCACGTGCCTCTGGCCATCTGCTGGGTCGGACAGATTCCGGAAGGAAAGACCCTACATGAAGAGGTCAGTACCATTGACCTGCTTCCGACTTTCCTGGAAGCGGCCGGCATCAAGGCAAATGCCGGCCAATCGTTCAGCGGAGAATCCCTCTTGCCGGCCCTGACGGGAGAAAAGGGATCCGCCCTGACACATCCTGCCCTATCGGGACGGGAAAGGCATTCCTCGGCAAGACCTGCCAACCTCGGTTATCCTATCCGCAGTATCCGGTCGGGAAACTATCTGCTGGTCAGAAATTTCCATCCGGAAAGATGGCCAGCTGGAAATCCGCAGGTGTTGAAGGAGGACGGGACACCGGGGTCCATGCACAAAGCATATTTCGACATTGACGGCAGTCCGACACTCTCCTACATGGAAAACCATTGGAACGACCCGGAGGTATCTCCCTATTTTCTGGCAGCTACCGCTTTGCGTCCTGAATATGAACTTTTTAACATAGCTGAAGATCCGGATTGCATGCACGATCTCTCCAAGGAATCCTCCTATGCACAGCTCTTCGGCACCTTAAAAACCCAACTTCAAGAATGGCTCGAAAAAACCGGCGATCCGCGCGTGGGAAATAATCCGGAAATATGGGAAACCTACCCCCGTCTGAGCGGCCCCATGCGGAAGTTCCCGGAATGACAACCCTACCTTTGCGCAATTTTCGTATCTTTGTGTAACCCGATTTCAGAAATAACACAAAAGCATATGAAAACTACAGCCTTCCTGACAATTTGCCTGTTGATTGGCGGTCTGTCCGCCCGCGCCCAGGCTCCCGGCGTCACGGAACTCCCGGACCCGCATCCCACTCCCGCTGCGACGTGGAACAACACAAAAGACCTCATTTTCGGTTGGGGCAACACGGACACCCGTTATAAGAAAGACGCCGTTCCCGTCCTGTCGAAAACCCTGTCCCTGTACGGATGGCGCGGCGAGCGGGTTTGTGCCCAGGCCGTGCTGGCAACGCCCAAGTCTGTCAATAACTTCCGGGTCAAAGTCAGCGATTTGAAGAACGGGAAACGCATCATCCCTGCTGCGGCCGTAACGCCCTATTTTGAGACCTATGTCATGGGCGAAGTCGCCTTCAAAGGAGATACGGTTCTCGCCGCCGACCGGCTGATCCGGGCGGAATCCATGGCGGTTCCGCAGCAGACCGTCCGCCCCGTCTGGTTGAATATCCGGATCCCTTCGGATGCCGTCCCGGGCAAATACAAAGGGACCCTGACGGCAGAATGCGACGGAAAATCCCTGTCCGTCCCGTATGTCCTGGAAGTCGGTAAACGCGTTCTCCCGCAGCCGGAAGACTGGAAATTCCATCTCGACCTGTGGCAGAATCCGTATGCCGTCGCCCGGTACTGCCATGTCCCGCTCTGGAGCCAGGCCCATTTCGACGCCATGCGCCCCATCATGGAATATCTCGCCTCCGCCGGCCAGAAGATCATCACAGCCAGCATCTTCCAGCATCCCTGGAACAGCCAGACCGAGGACCCCTTCGAGAGCATGATCGGCAAATACAAACGGCTGGACGGCACCTGGCGGTATGACTATACCGTCTTCGACAAATGGGTGGAGTTCATGATGAGTTGCGGCATCACCCAGCAGATTGACTGCTACACCGTCCTTCCCTGGCATCTGACCTTTGAGTATTATGATGAGGCGGACAACCATACCCATTCCGAGAAAATGGACCCGGGATCGAAGGAATATGAAGACTACCTCCTGCCGTTCCTGACCGATTTTGCCAAGCATCTCCGTGCAAAAGGATGGTTCGAAAAGACCTGCATCGCGATGGATGAACGCCCGAAAAAGCAGCTGGAACATGCGTACGCCATCATCCACAAGGCAGACCCGCATTTCAAGATTGAAGGTGCCGTCAACTATTTCGGACCGGAAGTAGCTGAAAGAATGTACGATATCAGCTTCTCGTTCGGCCAGCCGCCTCTCACGCCCGAACAGCTGAACAGTCACCTCTCCAAAGGCAACAAAGTCACCTTCTACACCTGCTGCAACCCGCAGCGGCCGAACACGTTTATCAATTCCAATCCGGCCGAATCTGCCGTCTTGGGCTGGCACGCCGCCGCCCTGGGATACAGCGGTTACCTCCGCTGGGCGTATAACAGCTGGGTGAAGAATCCCTGCGTGGACGCCCGCTTCCGCTCCTGGCGCGCCGGGGACTGCTACCTGGTCTATCCCGACGGTCCGAGTATCCGCATGGAACGGCTGATCGAAGGCATCCAGGACTATGAAAAGATCCGCATCCTCCGCCCGGAAATGACCCCTGAGCAGGCTGCCCGCCTGGATGCGCAACTGAAGAAGTTCAAGGAAATCAACTGGAAGACCTCCACCGACGAGGAAGCCTCCGCCCTGGTCAACGAATCCAAGGCGCTCCTCCGGACGATGGAATAACGCATGAACCTTAAATTACTAACGACTTATCTTGTACTGGCTGAACATCTCCTCGTTTTCGCTCAGGCCCAGTGGCTTCCCGCTAGTGACCGTAACATGGTTCAAG
>CADBPH010000283.1 GCA_902796455.1 uncultured Bacteroidia bacterium | reverse complement strand
GCCTTCGGTACCTACGGGACGTCATTCGGCGCCGGTTTCAACCTGCAGGCTGGCCCGTTCAACTTGCTGATCGGTTCGGACCATGTGTTCACCCGCGTCCCCTTCCTGCATCCGGGAGAGGACACAGGAAACCTCAGGTCGACATTGCTGATCGGCCTGAATCTCCAGTTCGGAAAGAGAAGAAGGTTGTAATTATCCCCGTTTGAGTTTTTCTACGTACCGGTCAATCCGGTGCAGTTCATTCGGAATGTGAATGCTTTGCGGGCAGTGCGGCATGCATTGCCCGCAACCGATACAATGGTCGGCCTGCCGCAGGGTCGGAACGGCTTTGTTGTAGCTGGTCAGGTATGCTTTGCGCAGCTTCTTGTACCCTTCCTGCTCCTTGTCTTTCGCGACAATCCCTTCATTGACGCAGTTGTTGTAATGCTGGAAGATGGACGGGATATCAATTCCGTACGGGCACGGCATGCAATACTTGCAATTGGTACAGTTCACGGTCGGGTATTCCTTCATCAGCACGGCCATCTCTTCCATGAAGGCCAGCTCCTCCTCGGTCATCGGGATGAAGTTGCAGAATGTCTTGAGATTATCCTCCAGGTGATTCATGTAGGTCATACCGCTGAGCGCCGTCAGGATCCGGGGGAAGGAGCCCACGAAGCGGAATGCCCAGGAGGCGATGGAGGCCTGCGGATCCCGTTCTTTGAGCTGTGCGGCGATGTTCTCGGGCACATTGGACAGGCGTCCTCCCAGGAGCGGCTCCATGACGACGATCGGAATGCCCAGTTTGTCGATTTTCTCATAGAGGTATTCCGCATTGACATTGCGGACTCCGTCGGCATGCCTCCAGTCGATGTAATTCATTTCGATCTGGATGAAGTCCCACTTGTAATGGCTGTGCAACTCGAGGAAGTCGTCAAAGGCTTTCTGGCTGCCATGGAAAGAGAACCCCAGCTGGCGGATCTTCCCCTTTTCCCGTTCTTTGGTCAGGAAATCGATCATTCCGTTGTCCACATACCGCTTCCGGAAAGCCTCGATGCCGCCGCGGCCGATGGAATGGAGCAGGTAATAATCGAAATAATCCGTCTCCATTTGTTCGAAGGAGTCGTAGTACATCCGGGTGGAAGCCTCGGTGGACCAGTTGCTGAAATTGGACAGCTTGGTGGCCAAGTAGAAGGATTTTCTCGGATGGCGGTTCAGGGCGATGCCCGAAGCCCGCTCGGATTCGCCGCGAAGGTAAGCCGGTGATGTGTCAAAATAGTTGACGCCGCCTTCGATGGCCTTGTCTACCAATTCATTGACCTTCTCTTGGTCAATGACGTCACGCCCGTCCTTGTCCTTGGTCATCGGCCAGCGCATGCAGCCGTATCCGAGGAGGGAGACCTTGTCGCCGTTCCCGGGGTTGGTCCGGTAAACCATCCCTTCGGAGGCAGCCACGCGGGTTGCCGGTGTTTCGGGTTGCGCCGTCTTCTTGGGAGCGCAACCGGTCGCAGCGGCTCCGGCAGCCAGGGCCCCGGCGCCGGAAATCTTCAGGAAATCTCTTCTGGTGATCTTGTTATCCATGGCTGTCATGCGTTTACAGATTCATCAATATGGACGGAAAGGCCGTTTACGCGGATGGCGCTGAGCGGACGGGAAGGACAAAGGTTCTCGCAGGCCCCACAGCCGATGCAACGGCTTTCGTTGACGGTCGGGATGCGGAGGGAATCCTTGTCTTTCGGGTCGATGCGGACCATGATGATGGCTCCGGCAGGGCAGTGGCGGGCGCAGTTCCCGCAACTGACACCGTCACGGTTGACGACGCACAGATCCAGGTCGACCGATGCCACACCGATGTGGATGCCCGTTTTCTCTTCCGGCGTAATGGGCAGGATCGCCCCGGCCGGGCAAACCTGCGCGCATTTTGTGCATTCCGGGCGGCAG
The DNA here is from genome assembly GCA_902796455.1 of uncultured Bacteroidia bacterium. Classification (GTDB taxonomy): domain Bacteria; phylum Bacteroidota; class Bacteroidia; order Bacteroidales; family UBA932; genus Cryptobacteroides. Next base: position 6,713 of record CADBPH010000283.1, on the reverse strand, counting down.
TAGCCGTTCTCATAGGACATTTCCGGTTGCATGAGCCGGGACAAGTCAGTGCTCGGGCGCAAAACGTTGTTCGGACAGGTCGCCACGCACAGCTGGCAGGCAGTACAATGTTTGTAGAAATCCTTGACGCTGCGCGAACCGAAAGGGGTCAGGGGGATGCTACGCTCGGGAGCGACTTTGGGCAGGATTTCGGCAAGGCCGCCGTCACGTTTTTTGTCATCCGTGACTTCTTCTACGGCCTTGGCTGCTTTTTCCTGTGCTTTGAGGGCCAGGGAGCCGGCAAGGATGGCGGTGCTGGAAAGGAACGCACGGCGTGCTTTGTCATTCTGAGGCGCCGTTGCTTTGTCATTCTGAGGCGCAGCCGAAGAATCTGCCGCTCCCGACGGGCGCCCCTTCCCGTAAGCCAACTGATATTTCAGTGCTCCGAACTTGCAGTTTTCCAGACAGTTGAAGCAGTCTACACAGCGGCTGTAATCGATATGGTGGCGCGAAATATCAATGCAGTTGGCTTTGCACTGGCGTTCGCAGGCATGGCAGTCCTTGCATTTGTCGGTGTCAATGACAGGACGCAGCAGGGAGAAGCGGGACAGGAAACTCAACGTCGTTCCGACCGGGCAGATGACATTGCACCAGGAACGGCCGTAGAGCCAGGCCAGGACGGTCACAGCGACGAAGGTAACAGCCGCCATAATCACGACGGGGAGCCCGCGGACGGGTCCGAAAACACTCTGGACCATCCGTCCGTAAGCGCTGTACGGGGCCAGGGCGGCGACAATCACTTGCACGCCGGCAAGCAGGGCGACCAGGGTCAGGACCAGGACGCCATAGCGGATCCACTTTTGTTCGGGCCTGAAATGAAAGCGCATCTTTTTACCTTTCCGCTTGGAGCTGATCCAAGAGACAATATCCTGAAAAACGCCGAGGGGACAGATGACGCTGCAGTAAATCCTTCCGAAGACAAGGGTGAGGAGTACCAGCAGGATGAGCACACCGGCATTCAGGGCCAGGGCTGCCGGCAGGAACTGCATTTTGGGCATCCAGCCGAGCCATTTTTCCCATCCGGGAAGCAATCCCGTGAGCAGCAGGGTGATGCCGATGAAGAAAATGGCCGCCAGAGCGATACGTAGCTTCTTTAACATAGGATCCTTCAAATTGTTGTGGATATTCAAATTATTGCAATATACGGAAAAATCGGCAGAGATGGGTGTTGATCTGAAAAGAAATCAGTCCAGAAAGACCAGCGCGATGGAAGGATGGCTGAATGTCAGGGTCACCTTGTCTTGGGAAGCCCGGTTGAGGGTTGCCTTCCACCAGTTGTCAAAGTGCACGCCATCCGTCCGCCAGACAAGACCTTCTGATTTGATTTCCAATGAATTGTCTGGTGTGAAAATAGAGATGGACCGGCCTTCGCCCACAAAGAAAGAGCTGCTGTCCGTGATGGCGAAAGCCGTCCCGTAGTCCGAAACGGCGTCCACCGCGATGCCTTCCAGATTGAAAGTCCGGGCATATTCCATCAGCAGGGACAGGTTGCCGATGGTGTGGTCAGCCCTTTTCCCGGTGGATCCCAGGATGTGGATGGTTTCGAGTCCGTCGCGGTAATGGTCCAGGATGTAGCGGAATGCCTTGGTCTGGTCATTGTCGTCCTGTTCTTCGATCCGGACCAGGAGCGGGGCATATTTTTTCTGCAGGTAGGGGGAGAGGGAGTCCATGTCGCCGATGACGGCATCCGGCAGTCTCGTACGCCCGAAAACGGCCGGCATCATCCGCAGGTAGGTGCGCAGGGCGCCGTCACAGCAAAGGATATAATCCGCCGTGTTCAACAGATACCGCGGATATTCCCGGGAGGGAAACATTCCGTTGCAGAGGATGGCGGCACTTTTCCCCATGAATGCTACGTGTTTCTGGTTTTGGCGATTTCGTCCGCCGAGGTACCCTGGGTCGTCTTGTACGAGGCGGGATCGCGGAAGCCGAGCAGGAAGGCGCCGGTTTCCATCCGTTTCTTGCCCGACAGCTGGAGGTCCGTGATGCGGACTGCACCGTCAAGGGTGGCGACGGCCAGGTAAGTCTTCCCGTCGGAGAGGATGGTCCCGGGCTGGGCCGGCGCAGCATCCGGCATGGGTTCCGCGCGGAAGATTTTCAGCTGGACGGGGGCCTCTTCCTCTTTGTACAGTTCCGTGAAAGCGCCCGGATACGGGCTCAGGCCGCGGATCAGGTTGCAGATGTTGCGGGTGGAATCCCGCCAGTCGATGTGGCAGAGCTCCCGGGTGAGTTTGGGCGCCGGTTTGAGCACTTCGGACCCTTGGATGAAACTGCGCTGGACCCGGGTCTCGACACTGTGTTCAATCAGTCCCTGGACGGTCTGGAGCACCAGTTCGGCGCCGAGGGGCATCAGGGCGTCATGCAGGTCGCCGGCCGTGTCCGTATCGGCAATCCGGCATTCCTGGCGCAGGATGATGCCGCCGGTATCGATCTGTTTGTCAATCATGAAGGTTGTCACACCCGAGATCCGTTCCCCGTTGATGACAGCCCAGTTGATCGGGGCGGCGCCGCGGTACTGGGGCAGCAGGGCGGCATGCAGGTTGATGGTGCCGAGCGGCGGCATGGACCAGACCTCCTGCGGCAGCATCCGGAAGCCGACGACGACGAACAGGTCTGCTTTCAGGGCGGCCAATTGGGCCAGGAAGTCCGGATCCTTGAGCTTGACCGGCTGCAGGATGGGCAGGCCCTTTTCCGCAGCATATTTCTTGACGGCGCTTTCATTCATCTTGAGGCCGCGGCCGCTGGGTTTGTCCGGGACCGTGACGACGCCGGCGATCTTGTAGCCGGCACCCACCAGGGCATCCAGCGGGGCGACGGCGAATTCCGGCGTGCCCATGTATACAATCCGGGTTTTCTTGAATAGGCTCATGATCTTGGTCTTAATCTTCCTGCTCCAGGTCTTGAAGTTGTCCGTATTGAAAAGGGTGGCATCCTTGACCGCGCGGGAGGTCAGGTACAGGCCCAGCGGCAGGAGGATGACGGTCGAAATGAAGACGCCGGCGGCCGCGGAGACCGCACCGTCCCGGGCCAGTTTCGTTCCGGTAATGTCAATGACCCAGTACAGGACGAAGAACAGCACCGCGATGATGGCGGCGGCGCCGAGTCCGCCCTTCCGGATAAAGGCCCCCAGCGGGGCGCCGAGGAAGAACATGATCAGGCAGGCCAGCGCCTGGGCGAATTTCTGCAGGAGGGCTACCTTGGCTTTTCGCAAGTAGCTGACATCCTGGAAGGATTCCGCGGAATAGGTGGCGATGGTGGACTGCATTTCCGTCGCGGAGGCGACCGCGATATCCGTGGCGGTTTTCTCTTCCGCGATGCTGGACCAGTTCATGTCCAGTTCCATCGGGGTCAGGGACGTGTATTTCCTGGCGGTGTCCAGTTGTTTCAGATAACGCAGGTACCGGGCGGAGGTCATTTCGTAGATCCGCTCGTTCCGGATGGAGTCGTTGTACACCTGCATGGAATCGCGCGTGGTACGGAGCTGGCTGACTTTCATGGCGTTGACCTGGTTCCCGAATCGGGATTCGTCCGACTTCTGGAAAGCATAGTTGGTCAGCGGGATGATCATTTCCTGCCGGCTGAAACGGATCTTCTGGAGCTGAAGCGTCGTGTCCCGGTACTTCATCTCGTTGGTTTCCTGGTAGTTGATGCCGTTGTAAAGGATGAAAGTCAGGTAGTCTTTCGACTGGGACATCTTCATCGAGGCGGAATCGGCGACGGTGACACTGATGTTGCCTTTGTAAGCGGTATGGTCGTACACCATGACCCCCTCCATCATGCCGGTATCCTCGTTCTTGCCCTCGATCCGCAGGATATATCCTTCAATGCCGTCGTAGAACGTGCCGGTCGGGATATTGATTTCCGCCTTGGTCCGGCCGATGTCGTCCCGCAGCGTGTAGATCTTTTCGTAGGCCACCGGGACCAGGTTGTTGGCCGCGAAGAAAGCGCCGATGCTGATGAAGACGGAACTGATCATCAGCGGCAGGATGATCCGGCTCAGGGACAGGCCGGCCGATTTCATGGCGATCAGCTCGTTGTTCTCGGCCATCGATCCGATGGTCATCACGGAGGCCAGCAGGGTTGCCAGCGGCAGGGACAGCGGGAGCAAAGTCGCGCTACCCCATGCGAGGAACTCCAGGATGACGCTGAGACTCAAACCTTTGCCGACAAGTTCATCGATGTACAACCACAGGAATTGCATCATCAGGATGAACACGACGACCACTAGGAAGGCGAAAAACGGTCCTATGAACGATTTGAGTATGAACAGGTCGAGCTTTTTCAACGGCTTCTACAGGGTTGTCGCGATTTCAATCATTTTTTCCAGGGCTGCACCCAGTCCGGAGATATCTTTGCCGCCGGCCGTGGCGAGGGCATTCTGGCCGCCGCCACCGCCTTTGATGCATTTGGCGGCTTCGCGGATGTCCTTGCCCGCATTCTTCCCCTTGGCAACGAGGTCTTCCGAATACATCAGCAGCAGGTTGGGCTTGTCGTCGAAAGCGAAAGCGCCGGCAACGACAAGGTTTTCAGCTTTTTTCTGCAAGAGCAGTGCCATATTCCGGGCGATGGCCGGTTCAACCGGGCTGTCGAAACGGGCGACCCGGATTCCGCCGATCATTTCCGCCTTTTCTTCCACGGCCTTCGCCAGCTGGGCCGCTTTTTCCTGTGCGGCTTCTTCCAGTTTTTTCTTGAAGTCGGCATTGTCATCGACGAGCTTCTTGATGGCACCGGTCAGGTCCGGCACGTTGTTGAAGAAACTCCTGGCGGTACGCAGGACGTCTTCGAGGTTGTGGACATACAATTCTGCGCCGGGCCCGGTGACGGCCTCAATCCGCCGGATACCGGCGGCGACGGCGCTCTCGGACAGGATCTTGAAGAGTCCGATGTGTCCCGTGGATTCGGCATGGGTGCCGCCGCAGAGTTCGATGGAATCGCCGAAGCGGACGACACGCACCCGGTCCCCGTATTTCTCTCCAAAGAGGGCCATGGCACCCATCCCGCGGGCTTCCTCCATGGTGGCATCGCGTTTTTCGTCAAGCGGGAAATCTTTGCGGATCAAGTTGTTGACACGGTCTTCGACAGCGCGGATCTCCTCGTCGGACATCTTCGAGAAATGGGAGAAGTCGAAACGGAAATAGTCCGGTCCCACGAAGGAACCTTTCTGCTCGACATGTGTGCCCAGGATCTCGCGGAGCGCCTGGTGCAGCAGGTGGGTCGCGCTGTGGTTGCCGGCAATCCGGTTCCTGCGGGCCGCATCCACTTCCAGATGGAACAGGCCGGCCCCGTTTTCGGGCAGTTTCTCGGCCAGGTGGATGGTCAGGTTGTTTTCCTTGACAGTATTCAGGATGGCGATCTTTTCGCCGTCTTCCCCGGTGATGAAGCCGGTATCTCCGACCTGTCCGCCCATCTCGGCGTAGAACGGTGTCTTGTCGAAGACGAGTTGGAAGTAGGTCTTGTTCTTCTGCTTGACCGTGCGTTGCTTCAGGAGGCGGGCGCCGTCCTCGGAGAGCGTGTCATAGCCCGTGAAGACGGGATCTTCGCCCTCATGGAATTCTTCCCAGTCGCCGAACTCATTGGCGGTGGCGTTGCGTGCACGTTCTTTCTGCTTCTGCAATTCTACGTTGAATCCCTCAAAATCAACGGTATAGCCATTCTCCGTGGCAATCAGTTCCGTCAGGTCGACGGGGAATCCGAAGGTATCGTAGAGGACGAAGGCGTCCGTTCCGGCGATGACTTTGGTCGCGGCGGATTTCTTCAGGTAATCGTCCATCATCTTCATGCCGCGGTCCAGGGTGCGGAGGAATGCCAGTTCCTCCTCGCGGATGACGCTTTCGATGAGTTTCCGCTGGGCCACGATGCCGGGATAGGCTCCGCCCATGTCCTCGCACAGCCGGCCGACCAGGTTGCACAGGAACGGCTCGTTGAAGCCGAGGAAGGTATAGCCATACCGGACGGCGCGGCGGAGGATACGGCGGATTACGTACCCGGCCTTGACATTGGACGGAAGCTGGCCGTCAGCAATGGAAAAGGCGATGGCGCGGATATGGTCGGCGCACACGCGCATGGCGACGTCCACGTCTGCATTCTCCTGGCGGTACTTGTGGCCGGAGAGCTCTTCCAGGCGGGAAATCAGGCCGCTGAAGACGTCCGTGTCATAGTTGCTGGTCTTGCCCTGGAGCACCATGCAAAGGCGTTCGAAGCCCATGCCCGTATCGATGTTCTTGGCCGGAAGGGACTCCAGGTGGCCGTCCGCCTTGCGGTTGTACTGCATGAAGACCAGGTTCCAGATTTCAATGACCTGGTCGTTGTCGGTATTCACCAGAGAAGCCCCGGGAACGGCGGCGATTTCCTCGTCTGTACGGAGGTCGATGTGGATTTCGCTGCAGGGTCCGCAAGGGCCCGTGTCGCCCATTTCCCAGAAATTGTCATGCTTGTTGCCCAGCAGGACATGGTCGGGGCTCATGTGGGTGAGCCAGGCCTGGCGTGCTTCCTCGTCCAGGGTGGTCCCGTCCTCTTCGGAGCCCTCGAAGACGGTGGCGTACAGCTTCGATTTGTCAATCTTGTAGACTTCCGTCAGCAGCTCCCATGCCCAGTCGATGGCTTCTTTCTTGAAATAGTCCCCGAAACTCCAGTTGCCGAGCATCTCGAACATGGTATGGTGCCGGCCATCGTGT